>JAJYBT010000402.1 GCA_021778875.1 Acidobacteriota bacterium
AGTATCGTAGGCGCCGATCGTATACGACCAGCCTGCACCATGGCTCGTCTTTCTTACATTCATAATTGAGCAGCCAAATTCCTCGATGTGGCTGATGGTGCGTTCATCTTCCTCCGATAACTCCGTTGCCCTGAACCTCCGCGTACGCTCCGTTTCAAAGATTTGCTTTCCGGGTGGCATTGCATCTCCTTCGGATCAACCAATCGCAATGAGTGAATCATACTTGGTCTTCTTTGCTGCGCCCGTGGTCGCGCAGTCGCCGTCGAAATATCCGGTAAAATAAGTCTTTCGCACTACAGAACCGCGCCCTACCGGGCAGAAAACCTACTGAAAGCGATCCTTTATGCACCGTTGGTCCCGGCTCTTTGTTCCCACACTTCGCGAGGCCCCGGCAGACGCTGAAGTCGCCAGCCACAAGTTCCTGCTCCGCTCCGGATACATCCGCCAGCTCGGTGCCGGAATCTACTCCTACCTCTTCCTCGGCCAGCGCTCGATCAATAAGATCATCGCCATCGTCCGCGACGAGATGGACAAGATCGGCCAGGAGTTCCTGCTGCCCGGCATCATGCCCTCCGAAATCTGGGAGCAGAGCGGTCGCTGGACGACCATGGGCCAGAACATGTTCCGCCTCAAGGATCGCAGGGGCGCTGACCTGTGCCTGGGCATGACCCACGAAGAGGTCATGACCGACATCGCCCGCAAGGAGCTGCGCAGCTACAAGCAGCTTCCGCAAATCTGGTATCAGATCCAGACCAAGTTCCGCGATGAGCCGCGCCCCAAGTCGGGCCTGCTGCGCGTGCGCCAGTTCATCATGAAGGACAGCTACTCCTTCGACCTTGACGCCGCCGGCCTCGACAAGAGCTACAACCTGCACGACCAGGCCTACCGCGCCATCTTCTCCCGCTGCGGCCTCAGCTTTGTCGCCGTCGAGGCTGACTCCGGCGCCATGGGCGGTTCGCAGTCGCAGGAGTTCATGGTCTACACCGATGCCGGTGAAGACCTCATCGCAAGCTGCGCCCAGTGTGGCTACGCTGCCAATATGGAGAAGGCCACCTCGCGCCTCGCGCCGGTCAACGACCTGGTGCCCACCGGCGACGGCAAACCGGAACTTGTTCACACGCCCGGCAAAGCCGCCATCGTCGACGTCACCGAGTTCTTCGGCATCCACGCCTCGCAGGACATCAAGTGTGTCGCTTACATGGTCGAAGTCCGCACCGGGAAAGAAGCGAAGTGGCACCCGCTCGTCGCCTTCCTGCGCGGTGACCACTTTGTGAATGAGACCAAACTGCTTTCGCTCGCCGGTGGCACTGAACTGCGTCCCATGCAGGCCGATGAACTGGAGCAGTACTTCCACGGCCCAGCCGGTTACCTCGGCCCGATCGGCGTGACTCCAGCCAAGGCGCTCTGCGACGGCGGCGTGAATGTCGTCCTCGACCTCGGCCTTGAGAACCGCAGCAACCTCGTCGCCGGAGCCAACAAGCTCGACTACCACTACCGCAACGTCACGCCCGGCCGCGACTTTACCTGGACCGTCTCCGCCGACATCCGCAACGTCGCCGAAGGTGAAGCCTGCCCGGAATGCGAAGCGCCGCTCAAGGTCGCCAAGGCCGTCGAGATCGGGCACATCTTCAAGCTCGGCTATAAATATTCTGAGAGCATGGGCGCGCGCGTCCTCGACCCCAACGGGAAAGAGGTCACGCCCATCATGGGCAGCTACGGAATCGGCATCGAGCGCATCCTCACCGCTTCCATCGAGCAAAGCAACGACGCCAACGGCTTCTGGCTGCCGCCCGCCATCGCTCCCTTCGATGTGGTCGTGACCATCACCAACGTCGCCGACCAGGCCCTGCTCAAGGCCGGAACCGAAATTGCCGAAGCGCTCGAGGCCGCCGGATTCGACGTGCTGCTCGATGACCGCGAAGAACGCGCCGGAGTCAAATTCAAAGACGCCGACCTCGTCGGCATCCCCTACCGCGTCAACGTCGGCAAAAAGGTAGCCGAAGGCAAGGCCGAGCTCGTCACCCGCGCCGGGTCAAGCAGCGAAGATGTGGCCATCCCTGAGCTTGCATCGGCACTGAAGCAAAAAATTAGCCGCTCGTAAGGGCGGCTAATTTCCTCCGGCACAAGCTTCTCAGCCCTTCTCCTTGCCGTCCTTATCTTTGTCCTTGTTCATCGGAACAATCTGTACCGTCGTGTCCCGCATCTCGTTCAGGAACCGGTTCAGAATCGACCCGTGCATCACGATGTCCAGCCGGTTGCGAGCGGACTGCCCAAAGACCACGTGCGAAATATTCTCTTTTTTCGCAAAGTCGATCAGCGCATCCGCGGTTTTTTTGCCCTTCACCGTCACCACGTGCGCGCCCAGCTCACGTGCCATGCGCTTGTACTCTTCCAGCCGATTCTTGCTTTCTTCGTCACCGTGCCGCCGCTCCGTCTCCGGAGTCTCCGCGTGCACCGCATACCAGTTCGTTGCCAGCCTGCCCGCGATGCGCGCCCCCGTTCGCAGCAGCCGCACCGTGCCGGGCCGCGACGACAGGCACACCATCACCTTCTCCGGCAGCGGAGCCTGCTCCAGGCCCTGCGCAGCGCGATACTCTGACGCCGCCACGCCCACCTGCTCTGCCGTGGTGCGCAGCGCGAGCTCACGCAACATCGTCAGGTTGCCCTTGCGGAAGAAGTTCCCCAGCGCCTGCTCAATTTTTTCCGGCGGATAGATCTTCCCCGCCTTCAGCCGCGACCGTAGCTCATCAATCGGCACATCGACGTTCACCACTTCGTCCGCGCGCCGCAGAAAGCTGTCCGGAACCGTCTCACGGATCCGCGTGCTGGCCGAGCGCGACACCGCATCATTCAGCGTTTCGAGGTGCTGGATGTTCACCGCCGTCATCACGTTGATGCCCGCATCCAGCAGCTCCAGAACATCCTCGTAGCGCTTGCGGTTGCGCGAGCCGGGAACATTCGTGTGCGCCAGCTCATCCACCACAACCGTCCCCGGCCGCCGCGCAAGAATCGCATCTAGATCCATCTCGTGCAGCTTGACCGTGCGATAGGCGATCTCCTTCTCGGGAATGACCTCCAGGTCGCCAATCATGGCCTCCGTTTCCTTCCGGCCGTGGGTTTCAATCAAGCCGACGACTACCTCGTCACCTTGCCGCCGCAGCAGATGCGCCTGCTCCAGCATGCGATAGGTCTTGCCCACGCCCGCGGCCGCGCCAATGTAAACGCGGAGGCGCGCCGCTCTCTGTGGTGCCGGGGTCGGCTCGCTCATCATCCAACCTCCACCGGGTGGCGTCCTTCCGCTGCGCTTGCTGTCGGTAGCGTAAAGCTGAAGGTCGAGCCCAGTTCCATCCGGCTCTCAACCGAGACATGTCCGCCCAGCGCCTCTGTCAGCCGGCGCACCAGCGCCAATCCCAGGCCGGTCCCCAGAATCGCGCCCGCCGCATCTCTTTCGCCCGCGCTGCCTGTAAACCTCCCAAAAATCCCCGGCAGACGCTCCGGTTCTATCCCACGTCCCGTGTCTCTCACAAAGAACTGCACGGCATCCTTGATCTCCGTCGCCTCCACGAGCACGCTTCCGCCCGAGGGGGTAAAGTGCAGCGCATTGGTAAGCAGATTGTCCAGGATACTCCGCATCGCACGGCGGTCGGCATACACGGGCGGCAGATCTTCAAATGCCCGGATGTTGAGGTCAATCTTTTTCTTGTGCGCTTCATCTCGGTGCCGGCTTACAGCCTGTCGCAGCGCATCAATCGGGCGTATCCGCTCCAGCCTCATCTCGCGGTGGCCTGTCTCCAGTTCGCCTACCTCGATCAAATCGGCCATCAGGTCCGTCATCTGCTCTACTTCCTGCTCTGCGCCGGTTACCAGATCCATCTGCAAAGGCCGCAGCTCTCCCGCATACCCTCTTGAAAGCGCATAGAGAGCCCTCCGCAAATGCACCAGCGGGTCGCGCAACTTCTGTGAAGCGACAGACAGGAAGCGAGTCTTGAAGCGGTCCACCTCCTGCAACTCGGTCACGTCTTCCAGTACCGTCACCGCGCCCAGCAGCTTGTTATCGCTGTCGCGCACGGGCGTTGTACGTACTCTGAATGACCGCTTGGCCTTGCCGATCTGGATGGGCAGCAGCGCTGCTTCTCCCTCACTTGTCGTCGCCCGCTGCAAAGACACCGCCATGCGCACCGCGTTCAGAATCTTCTCCCCACCCTGCGTATTTGACAGCACCATCCGGTCTGACGATCCTTCGCCAAGCAAAGCAACTGCGGCATGGTTCAGCTTCAGTACGCCACCCTTTGCGTCGGTCACGATCAGCGGCTCATACATCGACTGCACCA
>JAJYBT010000403.1 GCA_021778875.1 Acidobacteriota bacterium
TCGATCTCTGGCACCGCGCCCTGGCCGCCGGCACAGCATCCTTCATCCACCTCGCCGGCCCGGGACGCTTCTACTTCACCGGCCACAACGTCGGCTTCCTCGATCTCCCCGTCCTGCGCGCCCACCTTGAAACCATGGTCAAGATGAGCCCGCTCCTCAGCTACTCGCTTGAGGTCCTGCCGCCCAACGACGAAACCGCTCTCCTCGGAGCCGGCGTCAGCGCTCTCCGCGCTCTCACCTGGTAATTCGTTCCGCGCAAAGCAAAAGCCCCGGAGCCATTCGCCCCGGGGCTTTTCCCTTTAAATCAACGTCTATCGTTCCGCGCAAACTTCTTTATTCGTGCCGCTGATACGTCTGCGAGAGCCGGTCATGCCAGCTCAGATTGTCGTCGTCAAACACCGCCCACACCACGCCCAGACCCACCGGCAGCAGCGAAAGCAGCAGCGCAAACAGGCGCCCGCGCAACTGCGCGGCCGTCGGCATCTCATCCTCAAACGTGCACAGCGAAATCTCGGCATACATCATGCCCGGCGTTGCCTTCGCCAGCGTCAGAAACAGCGCCTGGTACAGGCTGCCCATCACCAGCAGCGCCACCGCCGCGCCCAGCTCCGCGCTCTTCATTGAGGGCGCGCTCTGCATCTGGTGCGCATACACCGCCGCCGCCACGCACACTGTGCCCAGAATCAGCGCTCCGTCCACCACGCCGGCCAAAAGCCGCCGCGAGTACGACGCCGGGTTCAGCGCGCGTGCCACCGCAACCGGCTCCGCCTGTGCCGCCGTCTCCGGCTCTTCCCCCAGCTCGATGCTCGACCACTCCGGCGCGCTCCACGGCTCTGCTGGAGCCGCCGTCTCCACAGCCACGGCTGCGGGCTCGGTGGAGATCGTGCTGGGATCCACCTCAAAGATGCTCAACTGCCCAAACAGATCGCCCGCTTCCTGCTGGTGCCCGCTCACCCGCGGACGCACCCGCCGCGTGGCCACCAGCTCGCGCGGAAACTCGATCAGGTTGGCATGGATGGGCTGGGCCGGCTCCACCGGCTCAATGGCATGCTCGGCCTGCTCGGCGGCGCTCAAAGTCCCCGAACCCCAGAAGGTCTCTTCCGATTCCTCAAAATTCTCTGCCGTATGCTCGCTCGTCGTCTGCGGCGGACCGGACGGCAGCGCCGGCATGTCCGGCTCCCAGCGAATCTCCAGCGGCTGCCCCGCAACGGAAACAACCGGCACTGTGGCTACATCCGCCTCCCACGCGCGGACGGCCGGGCTCTCCGCCGCCGGACTGGCCGCAACGGCTTCTTCCTGCGCAGGCATCCGCACTTCCGCCATCGAGGCTTCGGCGACTTCCAGATTCGCAAGCATCATCTGCGCGGTAGCCTGTGCTTCCAGCGCAACTCGGGTTGCCGCCTCTGCCGCGCGCAGAGCAGCCATGGCCTCCGCGGCCTGCATCTCGCTATAGCTCGGCGCCTTGGCGTAACGCGCCGCCACCCGCGCAGCCGCCGCCGCGGCTCGGCTGTTCACCGCGCCCTGCGTCGCATCTCGCGAGGTCTGATCCACAACAGACAGCCCCTTGCGGTTCTTGTGCGCCGCAAGACGACGATTCACTTCCTGTTTCCACGACGGTTCGGATACGGGCTGGCTTACCAGTGTGCTCAAATCTCCACTTTCCCTTCTGACGCCGTTCCTGGATTCTTCGGCAAACCCGGAACTGCTGTTCAGGTCCGCAACGCCCTCACCCGGCCGTTACAGACAAAGCTCTCAACAAGAAGAGCCAGGAGGTTGCGCGAGAACATGCAGGTTTGTCCGGTAGCCAACTGCTCTTACCGCCGGGCGTGTCCGGATTTTCCTGCTGCCAGAGCCGCGTGGTACACGTCCCATGCAACATGGCCCGCGTTTGCTATGCTGGCCTTGGTCCTGGGATGCGTCCTCGTAATTTCGTGTTTATCACGGTGTTGGTCCTCTGTCAGCTGCAACTTGCAGCTCAGGTGTTAACCAATGCGCTACCCCCCGCGGCAAAGCCTGTCTCTGCCGCGGCAGTCGTCGTTGTCGACAATTCCAACACGCAGCTCCCCGAAGATCCCGGCCAGGAAGTTCTGCCCGTCGCGCAGCCTGAGCCCGAACCCTCCACCGGCGTCCCAGTTCGCTGGGAGGCCGCGCAACAATCCCGCGTTGGAGACACGTGGACCCTCAGCGGCGGCGTGGTCGTCCACTATCGCAACTACACCCTCCGCGCCGATAAGGTCGTCTACCACCAGTCCACATCCGAACTGGAGGCCACCGGCAATCTGCAGGTCTCCGGCGGCCCCGAGGATGCCAATATCGAGGCCTCCCGCGGCGAGATGCGCCTGAACATGCACACCGCGCGCTTCTTCAACGTGAATGGCTCTCTTGGCGTGCGTCGCGCCGGCCGCAACCTGGTTTACTCCACGCCCAACCCATTTCTCTTCTCCGGTCGTGTCGTCCTGCAGACCGGCGAAGGCAGCTATCGCGTTATCGACGGCAGCATGACCAACTGCCGCCTGCCTCATCCCGACTGGCAGCTGATCTCCCACGCCATCAACGTTGCCAACGGGCGAGCCTCCACGTCGAACACCTACTTCAAGCTCCTCGGCATTCCCATCTTCTACCTGCCCTATCTGCGGCACCCCGTCGACGCAACCGGGCGCGAAAGCGGCCTGCTCATTCCCGTCGTCAGCAACTCCACCATCAAGGGGCTCATCCTGGGCGAGCAGGTCTATCTGGTGCTCAACCGCAGCATGGACATGGTCATCGGCACCGAGTTCTACTCCAAGCGCGGCTTTGCCCCCAACGGCGACTTCCGTTACAAAGGGCCGGGCAGGGACTACCTGAACGTCCGCTGGAACGCGCTGCTCGACCGTGGCGCTCCAGCCGACCCGCCCGCGACTGGCACCGTGAACCAGGGCGGCCTCGACATGGTCGCGCAGGGCAGGCTCGATCTCTCGCCCGAGACGCGCGTCGCCGTCGATGCCGAATACCTCTCCAGCTACGTCTACAAGCTCGTCTTTAACGACAACTACGCTCTGGCGGTCTCCTCTGAGGTGCAAAGCACCATCTCCGCCACGCATCACCGCAACGGTCTTATGCCTTCCGCCTACCTGGGACGCGTACAGGCCTTTGCCAGCTCCACTCCCGGCGACGAAGTCCGCATCCTGCATCTCCCGGACCTCCGCTACGATGTGCTCGATCGTCCGCTGGGCTCCGGTCCGCTCTACTGGGGCATGGGCTCCTCCATCGGCCACCTCAGCCGCTCGGAATCGCGATTTCATGCGCGCAACGTGGGCCGATTCGACCTTTACCCGCATCTCTCTCTTCCGCTCGTCGGGCATGACTGGAGCCTGACCCCCGAGTTCGCGCTGCGCGGCACGCTCTACACCGGCAGCCAGATTCCCGACCTGACCGGCGTCCGTGACGGCATCCCGACCCTGAGCCACGACCCCTTGAGCCGCACCGACGTCGAGGCATCTGTCGATCTGCGCCCGCCGGCCCTCGTGCGCGACTTCACGCTCACGCGCTTCAATCGCCGCCTCCGGCACATCATCGAGCCGGAATTTACCTACCGCTTTGTCGGCGGCATCGGAGACAAAGCGCGCAACGTGCTCCTCATCGACACGTCCGACATTGCCACCGATACCAACGAAGTCGGATTCTCGCTCACCCAGCGCTTCTACTTGCGGCCGATCAAGGAACGCCCCTGCCCGCCAGCCAGCGATGGCCAGTCGGCAAACTGCTCTGCCGCGCCCCGCGAGTGGGCCAGCTGGCAGATCGAGCAGAAGTACTTCCTCGATCCCACTCTTGGCGGCGCCGTCATCTCCAACCGTCGTAACGTCTTTGATCCCACGCTCGACCTCAGCGGCGTCGCCTTCCTCACCGGCCCGCGCAACCTGACTCCCATCGTCTCCCGCCTGCGCTTTGAGGCCATCGACAACCTGCGCCTTGAGTGGGATATGGACTACGACCCCCGCGGCGGTCGCCTGGGAGCCAACAACCTCTACGCCGGATACAGCTGGGGACCCACCACCATTGGCGTCGGCCATGCCCTGCTCAACGCCGTGGACGAGAAGGGCAGCTCGGCCTCCACCATCCAGAGCCAGCAGTTGGAGCCGTTTCTGCAGATCGGCAAGCCCAACGGTACCGGCTTCAACCTGGCCGTCAACAGCGGATACGACTTTGTGCACGGCTCTCTGCAGTACGCCGGCGTTCAGGCCATCTACAACTGGGACTGCTGCGGCCTGACAGTCGGCTACCGGCGATTCGCCCTCGGCTCAGTTCGCGACGAAACCCAGTACCTCTATAGCTTTACCCTGG
>JAJYBT010000404.1 GCA_021778875.1 Acidobacteriota bacterium
ATCAGGTCGAGTTCTGCTGCGTTGCCGGGAACTACAGCGACGGCATCTTCAAGGAGTTTTCCGGCTATCACGGAGAGATTGCCGTTGATCCGGCGACGGGAGCGATTCTGCGGCTGACGCTGGAGGCGGACCTGAGACCGCAAGCTCCGCTGGCTACCTCAGACATTCTGGTGGAATACGGGCCGGTGGAGATTGGAGGCAAGACTTACATCTGTCCGGTGAAGAGCATTTCTGTAACGCGAGCGCCACCGGCAGCGCCGACGTTGCAGAACTATCGCGGCTCGATGCTGGACAACAACGGATGGACCGGGTGGGCTAGCGAGGGGAAGAATCGAGAACGGCTGCAGACGCTGCTGAACGATGTCGTGTTCGCGCAGTACCACGTGTTTCGCACGGAGGCTCGCATGCTGACCGGCGAGAACACGGGAGAGTTCGCGGCCGGCGCAGGCGCTGAAGCAACAGCCGTTGCGCCAGAAATCCCGGCGACGACTGAGCGGGCTGAGGTGCAGCCAGCTGTTACGGCGGCGGCGAGCGGCGCTCCGGTTGCGGCGAGTCCTGCGATTCCAACGGCTACTGCTGATGCGGTGAAAGCGGCAGGGGCGGCTGCCCCGGCTGCGGCTTCTGCGACACCGGCAACGCCGGAGATCAGCGTGTCTGAGACGGCGGCGCTGCCAGACGTGGCTCCCGCTGCAAGCGCGACCGCGCAGGGGAAGGGCTTTACGCTGCGCGTGACCACGCGGCTGGTGGACGTGGACGTGGTGGCGCTGGACAAGAAGGGCCGCCCAGTCATGGACCTGAAGCCGGACGATTTTGAGGTCTACGACAACGGACGCAAACAGGCTATTCGATTTTTCAGCTGGGCGGGCGGGGCATCGGCGACGGAACCGGCACAGGGGCAGACTGCGCCATCAACGGACCCAGGAGTTTTCTCGAATCGCCAGGGGGAGATTGCGGAGGCGATGCCCGAGAGCGGAGCGACGGCTGGCAGCACGACGATTCTGCTGATGGATGCGAGGAACCTGGCGTGGACGGACTTCACGAATGCGCGTGAGCAGATGCTGAAGTTTTTTGAAAAGCTGCCGGCAAATGAGCGCGCTGGGCTGTATGTGCAGGGCGCTCGCGGGTTCCAGGTGCTGGTGGAGGGAACGGCGGATCACGCATTGCTTGCGTCAACGTTGCGCGGGTGGATGCCGAATGCGCGTTCCCTGGCAGCAGCGCAGGAGGAGGAGCAGCGGAACCGGCAGCAGTTCGACACGGTGCTGCACTCGGACGATTTGCAGAACGTGAACGGGAACACGAACACGCCGGGGCTTACGACGACGATGGCGGATCCCGAGTTGCGCGACTTTGGCGGGAATCCGGGACGGGATGCGTTGGTGATTCTGGTGGGCGTGGCGCGGCATCTGGCGGCTATTCCCGGCCACAAGAACCTGGTGTGGGTGGCCAGCGACAACGTGCTGGCGAACTGGAGCGACCAGGCCGCCGGAACTGACGAAGGCGGAAAACACGTGAGCAGTTTTGCACTGCGCGCGCAGGATGCGCTGAATGACGCGCACGTAAGCGTGTTTCCGCTGGATGCATCGCAACTGGAAACGATGACGACAGATGCAAGCCTTGCGAACTCCAGCGTGGAACTGTCACCGAGCGTTACGGCGCCACCGCCACATCAGGAGGGCATGGCCGGAGCGGGGCTTGGCCGGACCACCGCCGAGATGCAGCAGGACATTCACCCGATAAGAGGAGCGATACAGGAACTGGCGCAAGGCACGGGCGGCCGCGTCTTTCGCCGGTCGGGCAGCATTGCGGCGAGCCTGAACGAAGTTGTCGAAGACGGGCGAGCTGCTTATCTGCTGGGCTTTTCGCCGGACACGCCTGCGGATGGCCAGTATCATGCGCTGACGGTGAAGGTGAACGGACGCCGCGGCGTTACGGTGCGCAACCGCGCGGGCTACCTCTATGCAAAGGAACCGGCCACGATGAAGGAGCGCTTCCGCGAGGCGATATGGCAACCGCTGGATGTGAGCGGGATTGCCCTGAGCGCGCGCCCGGAAGCGGCTTACACGGGATCGATTCTGAAGCTGAACATCGCGATCAACGACCTGGCGCTGCAACTGGAGGGCGGCAGGTGGAAAGACAGGCTGGAAATCTTCGTTGTTCACCGGGGAGTGGATGACATGCACGCACGGATTACCGGTCGGACCATGATGCTGGCCCTGCTGCCCGCAACGTATCAAAGCCTGCTGGGAACGGGCGTCCCCTTCAACCAGTTTGTGGAGCGCGGCGAGGACTCAGGGTCAGTGCGCATTGTGGTGGTGGATGAGAACTCCGGGCGGATGGGTTCGGTGACACTGCCGGCGGCGATTCTGCAACGGAAACCCTGAAGAGAATTCAGACAAGTCTAAATGCTTGCTGATTTTGCAGTGCTTAGATGCCGGGGGTGAAGCCGTGGCCTATCGAGGGCCGGCGGCGGAAAAATATTTGTTGCAACTAATATCTACCTGGCTGCGTCAATAAAAGCATGAGTACTTTCCGCGCGGCGCACCGGGGCTTTCCCGTTCGCGGCACTCTCCGGCACGGCCTTCCAGCTCAGCCGGTCATCCCAAGTGGCCTATGGCCCATGTTGAAAGGAATTTGATTGATGAAGCGTTTTGCACTTCTCACCGGCATGCTTGCGCTCACGGCTCCCCTGGCCCTGGCGCAGACCTCGACCTGGGCTCCAGACAAGGCGCACAGCGAGGTTGACTTCTCCATACAGCACTTGAGCCTGTCGAAGGTTCGCGGCCACTTTGGCAACATCGGCGGCACCATTGTGACGAACGATGCGGATATCACCAAGTCGACCGTGAACGTGACGATTGACACGACAACCGTGGACACCGGCGTGAGCATGCGCGATGCGGACATCAAGAGCTCGAACCTCTTTGATGTGGATAAGTATCCGACGGCGACGTTTGTGAGCACGAGCGTGGCGAAGCACGGCAGCGGCCTGACCGTGAATGGCAACCTGACGCTGCACGGCGTGACGAAGCCGGTTGTGCTTGAGGTGGATGGACCGACCGGGCCTGTTCCGGGCATGGACCACAAGCCGCACGAGGGGTTCTCGGCCAGTACCACCATCAGCCGTTCTGCATTTGGGATTGGCACACACTATCCGACATCCATGCTGAGCGACGAAGTCAAGCTCACCATCGATCTGGACGTTGTGAAGCAGTAAGCGCAGGGCACGGGATGAAGGCGGCTGGCAGAGCCTTCATCCCGCGCAGCCGTGACAGAGCAGAAAGGGGAGAACGAATGGCTGGTTTGAAGCGTGAAATCGCACAGGCACGCCCTTTCTCAAGCATGCACGAAGAAACGTTTCTGAATTTGCTGCGGACCTCCGATTGCCTTCATCGCGCCTTCCAGCGGAGGAGCCGCAACTGGGGCGTGACGTCAACACAGTACAACGTGCTTAGGATTCTGCGCGGGGCGCAACCACAGGGGCTTACATGCTCTGCCATCGGCGAGCGGATGATCACGGCCGTGCCGGACATTACGCGGCTTCTGGCGCGACTGAAGGCTCTGAAGCTGATTCGGCAGCAGCGCGACCGGCGCGACCGGCGCGTGGTGTGGACACACATCTCCGAAGCCGGGCTGAAGCTGCTGCGCGCGATGGACCCGGAAATCCAACTGGCTCCCAAGGAGCTGCTCGGGCACCTGAGCGAAGAGGAGTTGGAGGAACTGACGCGGCTGCTGGAACTGGCGCGCAAAAACTGCGGGGACGCTCAGACAGGTTGCGGCGATGCGGAAGATACTTCATGCCTCGCCCAGGAATCAGCGCTCCAGGTGCGGAACTGAAGGGAGAGGACAAAGGCAGCCGGACAGCTTACCGCGCTGCGACCCTCTTCACGAGAGTCTCTTCTGCCGCATCACCCGGAATAATCTTGTTGTGCAGGCAATAGAGGGCGAGTTCAAGGCGGTCAGAGACACCGAGCTTATCGTAGATCTTACGCAGGTAATTCTTGATCACCTGCTCGGTGGTTCCCAACTGGAAGGCGATCTCCTTGTTGCGCTTGCCCTGGGTAATGCAGGCAATGATGGCCGTCTCCTTGGGCGAGAGGCGCGGCTGACCGCGGGGCGTGACGAGTGAAGCGGCCTGCGCGCGGTAGGCCTCAATGACCCAATTGACTGACTGATTATCAATCCAGGTTTCGCCGGCAGCGATTCTGCGCACGCAGCGCACGAGCAGGTCCGGCGAGATGGAGCGCGTGATGATACCGCGAACGCCGCGCCTATAGAGATCGACGGTCTGCGCCTCGTCGTTTGCAAGCGCCTGAACAAT
>JAJYBT010000405.1 GCA_021778875.1 Acidobacteriota bacterium
GGCGTGCTGGTGGCGCGTTTCATCAACCGCATGGTGTTCGCCTACCTCAACAACATCGGCGTGCAGGGCGCGCTGACCATCAGCACGCTGTCGGAATATGCGGTGATCATTTTTGTGGTGTTCGTTGCGCTCGAACAGCTTCAGATCGGCACCAGCCTCCTCACCGCCGCGTTCCAGATCGGCTTCGGCGCGGTCGGTCTGGCGTTTGCGCTGGCGTTCGGCCTGGGCGGCCGGGAATGGGCGGCGGGCGTTATCAGGAAACTGACCGAGAAGTAAACGGCGCCGGCCTGCGCGGCGGCCTTCCCCGACTCATCTGCCGGGTTGGCGAACGGACCGCGCCTGCAGCAGTGTCGCAAGCAAGGCGCGCAGTTGATTGGCTCCCACCGGCTTGTGAAGGATCGGAAAGCCGCTTTGGCGCAAGGTCTGGATGGTTTCCATGCGCGTGTCGCCGGTAATCAGCACGATCGGGACATGCGCGCCCCAGCGCGTGTGCACTTCCTCCGCGACCATCAGCCCGGTTTCGCCGTTCAGCAATTGGTAATCTGCCAGCACGACGTCCGGCGCGGTACCCTGCTCAAGCCGGATCTGATCCAGGCTGTTCAGTAGCCGCGTCTCCATGCCCCATTGCCGCAGAAGGTGGCCCAGCGCGTTGAGTATGGCCGGATCGTCGTCCACGACAACCGCGCATCCTTTCAGGTTTCCGCTGCTGCGCTCGGCGGGTTCCTCGATGTCTGCCGGGCCGTTTGCCAGAATCGGCACATCCATCGAGAACACCGTGCCCCGCCCGGACCGGGAGTGCAATTGAAGGGGGTAGTCCAGCAACCGGGCCAGACGACGGACGATGGCCAGTCCGAGGCCAAGCCCGTGGCGCGTTTGCGACGGCTGCGTTTCCGCCTGATAGAACTCGTCGAAAATTCGCGGCTGATGTTCCGGGGCGATGCCATGTCCGGTATCCCATACCTGCAGCCGCAGTTTCCCGTGACAGGGCCGGGCCGACAGAAGGACGCCGCCGCGTTCGGTGTGAAGGAGCGCATTGGACAGCAGGTTGCGCACAATGCGCTCCAGCAGGATTGCGTCGCTTTCAACCCAAACGTCGGGTGCGCGCACGCGCAGCGACAGCCCCCGCCTGTCCGCCTCGGCGGCGTGCTCGTCCGCGAGATGGAGAAACAGTTTCCGGATGCGGACGGGCGCAAGCGTGGGCTGCACCACACCCGCGTCGAGCTTGGTCACGTCGAGAATGGCGTTGAACAGCTCCACCGTCCCGAGTATCGAGCGCTCGATCTTGTTCAGGGTGTCTTCTGCGGCGCGGCCCTGCACCTGCGGCTTGAGGCTTTCCACATAGAGGCTGATGGCATGCATGGGCTGGCGCAGGTCATGGCTGGCGGCGGCGAGGAAGCGGGATTTGGCCAGACTGGCCTGCTCCGCTTCCATCTTCTTGTGTTCGAGCTCGGCAGTGACCCTGCGAACCTTGGCCTCCATTTCCTGCTGATAGGATCGCAGCGATTCGCTCATCTGATTGACCATGGCCTGCAACTCGCGCAGCTCCGGCGAGTGGGCGGTGACGTCCATGCGTGTGCCGAAGCCGCCCGAACTGATGCGCTTGACCGTGGCGATGATGTTCAGCAGCGGTTGCACCCCGGTCAGGGCCAGCTTGTTGATCAGCAGGATGGCCAGCAGAAGTCCGAACAGCGTGATGCCCAGGCTGGCCAGCAACAATTTCTGCGCGAGCGCCTGCTTCTGATGCAAGTCGATACCGACCACAACCCAGGCAAGCGGCGCACTGGACGTCGCGCCGTCTTCAATGAAGGGGTCGTTTTTGTCCGGCTGGCTCAACTGCACCGGGTATGCGAACCAGGCACGACTGCCGACCTGCCACTGCCTGTTCCCGCGCAACGGCGGCAGGCGGGTGATGGCTTCGCCGCGCGCTATCCTGGTCTGGTCGGGCCATATCACGGCAGCACTGGCCACGCCGGGCTCTTCCATCGCCTGGTCGAGCAGCTTGCCCAGCGCTGCCGTGTTCCCGCTGAACACGCCGTATTCGGCGGAAGACGCCAGATGATGCGCCAGTGCCGTGCCCTGCTGCGTCATCGTGCTTTCCAGGTCGGCCAGCCGGGAACGGAGATGGTAGGCGGTCAACACCACCGCCACCAGCAGGGTCGGAAGCAGCCCCAGCATGAAAGCCCGTGTGCGGATTTTCATGGCATGGCCTCCAGCTGCCGGCTGAGCGCAGCCTCGCTGGGCAGGGCAATATCAAGGGAACGCGCGACCGTGCGATTGACGCCGATGGTGAAACGCTTGGGATAGCGTGGCTCCCCGAGGCGGAACGCGCCATTGGACCAACTCTCCCTGATCCAGGCCGCCGCCTCCTCGCCCAGTTGCGCGGGGGTGGAATAGAGGGCCAAGAGCGCGCCGCTTTGCACGAGCGGCTCGGAATAGGCCAGAACCGGTTTCTTGAGCCGGTAGGTCTGGAGAAAGAAATTCTGCAGCACGCTGCGCTGGGCCGCCACCGGATCCGGCAACAGCAGGAAGGCCTGACTATCCTCCGCCATGTCGTTCAGGGTGGCATACAAATCCGACCCCTGATTGATCAGCGCGCTGTTGACCTGAATGCCGCTGGCTTTTGCCGCGCTTTGCAGGGCGGCCTGCAGCCCCTGGCTGGAGGGGCCGAGGGGCACCCCAGCCTTCTTCATGCCGGGCAGCGCCAGGCCGAGCAGCCGCAGCTGGCGTGTCAGGGGCTGATCAAGATACAGGGCGCTGACTTGCTGCTGGCCCGAGGCCAGGCGTTCATAGATCAATCGCGGAACCAGCAGCGACAACACCGGGCGTCCGGGCTGAGCCAGGGCCGTTTCCAGTGCCTTGGTGCCGATCGCCACCGTCAGGTCGGCGCCGTTCGCGGAATTGCGCCCAGGTGAGGTGACGGCCACCTTCCAGCCCTCGCGGCCCAGGGCCTGGGTCAGACTGTTCGCGGTTTCCTGGTAGATGCCAGCGGGTTCCGCCACCAGCACGTTGACGACCGGTGCCGCACGCGCCAGCCCGGCGCACAGCACGCCGCAGGCCAGGAAGACAAAGGAAACGCGGGCAAGATGATGCCGCAGCAGCCCGATCATGGGTTGGCCCGCCTCGCGCTGTCCGACAAGTGATGGCGACAGGTCTTCATCAGGCTATCTGAACTCGTATTTCAGGCTGAGATAGCCGCGCCGGTCGAACAGTTGCTGATAATAATTATTGAAGCTTTCTGCTTCCTGACCCAGCAGGCCTTGTATCACCAGGGCCGCCTCGATTTTGCCGTCGCCGGTTTTCCACTCCCTGGACAGACGCAGGTCGAGGCGGTTGTGCTTGCTATCGAAAAGGCCATCAAACCAACGCATGTTGCCCAGGAAGTAATAACCCAGACTCACGTTGATGCCGGCAACGGGGTGCGTCGCCAAAAACGAAAGGGTGTGTTGTGGAACAGAGATCGGATACCACCACGTTTCGGGAGCGGACTCTGCCGACACCCAGCTTTGAGACAGAACCAGCCAGCTCTTGGAGGTAGGATGCCACCGCACCTGGTATTCCAGTCCGCGTTGCCTGACCTCGGGCTGGTTGACATAGGTGAACCAACCGTTGCCATCCGGGGCATTGACGTATTCCGGATCACCCACGCCAACGTAATGCGTGTCCACGATGTCGTAGATCCTGTTGTGGAAGACTCGGACGTCCAGATTGAGTCCCCAGTCCGGCTTGTTGAACAGATAACCGAGCTCGACGCTGTCGATCTTCTCGGCATCGAGTTGATTGACGCTCAGATTCAGCTGGTCATACAGCGCGCCGTTGACGGTGAGCTTGATGTCGGTGTTGTTCGCATACAAACCGGGGGCCGACACGCCGTGCGAAGCGCCGAGGCGGAAGGCATGTTCGCCGGAAGGCAACCAGTTGAGCGCAAGCCGCGGCGACAGATAGGTGCTGGAAGTATCGGAATGGCGCTCGATCATGAGGCCGGCATGCCATACCCATGCGTTGGACGGGCTCCACTCCACCGCGCCGGACAAACGGAAGATCTCATCCCTGAGATACGCGTCGCGCCCCAACAGGGCAGGCAGCCTCACCCGGTTCAACCGGAATTCGCCGGACAAGCTGGTACGCCATTCCGACGCGGCCTTGTTCAGGTAGGTGAACTGGACGCCGCTGGCGGTCGTTCTATAGTCTCCGCTGGTTGGGTCCAACGGGCTTGGCAGCGGTATCGCCTCCTCGTTCTGGTTGAAGGTGTGTTGCAGTTGCAGCGACCACTCCCGCCCCTCGCCCAGCGCATGCTTCCACTGGAGGTTGGCATA
>JAJYBT010000406.1 GCA_021778875.1 Acidobacteriota bacterium
CGTCACGCTCTCCTCGGTCGTGTTGTGGTTGATCAGGATCAGCACCGTCTTGCCCGCGCCCGTCCGCTGGCACAGCTCCACGCCCGCCGGAACGCCGGCCACGAGCGGCTTCACGCCCGCGTCCGCAAGCCACATCCGCGTCAGGCTGCTCAGCAGATGCGGATCGAGCCAAGTGCCCACATACGTGATGCTGCCTTTGCCAACCTTGCGCTCCAGCACCGCCGGCTGCCCATCCAGCCATCCGTTGCTCTTGCCGTAGCGCATCAGCACCTTCGTCGCCGGATTCGTCGCGTCCAGCGTCTCGGCCCACACATTCGCGGTGCCGCTTCCCGCCACTCCGCTCACCGGAACGTTGTAGTCGAGCGCGTAAAACTGCGTCACCGATCCACCCAGCAATCCCACCAGCGGACCCGGCTGACGTTCCGGTTGCAGCGCGTCGTACTGGTTCTTCATTCCGCTTCTCGGCCCCAGCACCAGGTGCCCGCCCTGCTTCACGTAAGCAATCAGGTGGTCCGCCATCGCCTGCGGCAGCACATTCAGCGCCGGAGCCACCACAACCTTGTACCCATCCAGCGGAGCCATGGGAGAAACAATGTCCACCGCCTGCGACTGGTTCCTGAGCGGCTTGTAGAACGCCAGCAGCTCGGTCACCGGATCGAACTTTGCGCTGTGCCGCTGGAAGTCAATCGCCCACCGGCTGTCGTACGACTGGATGACGGCCACCTCCGAGTGCGGCGACGTGCCCTTCAGCGCCTCGCCTGCCTCGTCAAACTCTTTGCCCGTCTGCTGCACCTCGGCGTACACCGGCGCCGGCTTGCCGTCGATCCCCACCAGCACGCCGTGGTACTCCTCCTGCCCATTCGGATTCGCCCGCCACTGCCAGTACTCCACCGTGTTCGCACCATGCCCGATCGCCTGCCACGCCATGTCGCGCACCTGGCCCTTGAGCAGGGGAGTGTTCGTCTGCCGCCAGTTCACGAACGCCGGCTCCGTTTCCATTACCCAGAAGTCTTTCCGTTTGAAGCCCCGCGTCAGATCGTGCCGCGCGCCGTTGTCGATGTAGTCGTAGTGGTCGCTGTCGATGTAATCGTCCCACGCCGCAATGTCCAGAATCTTGTGCAGCTTGTAGGAGTCAAAGCCGCTGAACCAACCCATCGTGTTCGTCGTGATGAACTGCCGCGGGTCCGCGTGCGGACGAATCGCGTTCACCTGGTTCTGCGTGTAGCTCACCCAGGTATCCGTCACAAACCGCGTCCAGTCCAGCAGCAGCGCCGGATTCTCATTGTCCTCGCGCACCGGAATCTGATCGAAGTCGTTGTACGTCTGGCTCCAGTACGCCGTATGCCACTGCGCATTCAAATTCGCAATCGTGCTGTACTTCTTCTTGAGCCACGCATGGAACTGCGCCTTCGCCTCTGGATCGAACGACGGATTCGCGAACTCATTGTCAATCTGCCATCCCACCACATCAGGATTGTGCCCGTACCGCTCCGCCATCCGTTCGGCGATATCGTGCGCCAGCTCGCGATACTTCTCGTCCGCAAAGGAAAACTGCTGCCGGTTCCCATGCTCGTCGCGCACGCCGTTCTCGCTCACGCGCAGCGTCTGCGGATACTTCTCCGTCAGCCATGCCGGCGGAGCCGCCGTCGGCGTTCCCAGCACGACAGCAATGTGGTGCGCTGCCGCATCGGCAATCGCGCGGTCCAGCCACTCCCAGTGGTAGACGCCTTCTTCCGGCTCCATCGTGCTCCACGCAAACTCGCCCACGCGGACAACATGAATGTGCGCCGCCTCCATCCGGTCCAGATCCGTGTTCCACTGCGACTCCGGCCACTGCTCCGGGTACCACGCTGCGCCCACCATCAACGGCGGCTGGTTCGCATAGTTCGTTGCCTGGGCGACGGCAAATGTAAGCGGTGACAATACAAGCCCAGCCATCACTGCAATCGAAGCCAAACGCATCTTCCTATCCTCCAAAAATCCTATCTCTGCGGCCAACGGGAGCAGCCACGAAGGCTGGTTCTACGACGGCGCGAGCGCGTGTCTCTGGACAGCTTGTCCTGAACATCGCAAAGGGGCTAGTCCCGAACCAGCAATCCCGCCGAGCGATAGCTTACCCCATCGAGCACACATTCGAGTACCGGCAACTGCGGTGTCGCCGTCAGCACCTCAATCTTTCCGTCCGCCAGCACCGCGGTGTCCTCGGCCTTTGCCCCGCACAGGCTCGGGTTATAGGCAAATGCTTGCGGCGCCGTCACCCGCTCGGTTCCATGCGGCTTGATCACCCAGGCGCGCTCCGTGTAGCCGCATGAGCCGCCCTGGTGATGCTTCTCAATCTCTTCGGGCGCTCCTGCATCGGCATAAGCCCGCTGTGCTACCGCAAAAATGTCCTTCGAGACCGCCCCATCCCTAGTCGCGTGCAGCATCGCCGCATGGATTCGCGCTGCCGCCTCAAACGCCTTCACCAGTTCTGCATCCGGAGCACCGAAGTGCACAAACCGGGTAATTGAAGCTACCAGTCCCCAGCGCCGCGCACATAGGTTCACCATCGCGTAGCGTTCCAGCACGCCTTTTCGCGGCACCGCATGCTTGTATTTGAAGATACGCTCGTCGGTTCCCATCAGCAGCACGGTCGGCGTAATGCTGCGCCGCCACAACGCTTCCGATACGCGCCCGGCCATCTCCTGCTCGGTAACACCGGGCCGAAGCTCCTGTACGACCTCCACGGTCGCCTCCGCGGTCAGTCTGCTCAGCGTGCGCAGCCGTTCAATCTCCCAACAGGTCAGCGGGCTCCGGACGGACGTTAAGTCCACCAGATTTGCCTTCGGCATCACCGTGTCCGAACACAACACTCCGTCGCCAGCCAACTCGCGCAGCCGTTCACCCGGTCCCTGATGCCACTGGTAGATCACCGGCTCATAATCCAGCCCGGCAAACTCCTCGTCCGCCAGGCGCGCCGCCTCGTTGTTCGGAGCCAGATAGTATTTGCGTCCGTCGCGCGTCAGAACCAGTTGGCATACGGCTGTCTCCGAGCCTTGCGGTACGCGCGCTTCCACCTGCCCAGCCGTGATCCACGCAATGTTTTCATGGCGGCACAGAGCCAGCGCGCCCGCTCCGTTGCGGTCCAGCAGTTCCGCTACCCGCGGAAGTTTTTCCTCAATTTCTTTACTGCTGTGCGTTGGCCGCGCGCGTTCCTCCGACATCTCGCCTCCCAAAGAAAAGGGTGAGCCATTAAGTAAACCGATTTTATAGGCTCTTGTCCGAAATTGGTACGAAGGGATTTAGACGATTGTTCCCGGCATTTAGACGCAGGCGTCCGCCGTGCACCCGATCGGGCGTACGCACTGCCGCGCCACCACAATCACCAACGCAATCCACACCAGGTCTGCGCCCAGCAGGTGCAGGATCTGCATGGAGAGCGGCGTCAGCAGCAGCAGGTCGCCCAGCCCCAGCCCATACTGCATCACCAGGAGGGCAATCAGCCCCAGCGCCAGCTTATGATTCCCCCTATAGCGCATGCTCATCAGCGCTAGTCCCGCCACAAAAAAGCCCGCAATCAGGCTCACCGCCGGATGAAACCACCGGATGCGCACCAGCCAATTGCTATTCGCTGAAAAGTCCTGTGCGAAGGCCGATGCCAGATTGGTCGCCGGGTGCAGCGTATCTGCCAACGCGGTCAGCGATCCGGTCACGCCCGTCGCAATCACTGCCATCAAACCAATCGAAGCTGTCCACATGCCGCGCATCACCACGCTCCCGCGCATGTATCCCCGTTTGCGCGAGAGGAAGTGCGCCGTCAGCGCCATCGCCGCCAGCATCAGCAACGTGTTTGTGAGGTGCAGCGCCAGGTAAAACGCCCGAGCCGGAGATTCATTCTGGGCCGTCATCCCCAGCAGCACCAGCAGCGCGCCCAGGATCGCTTCATTCAGAATGAACACCAGCGACGCCACCGCCGCCACCCGAGCCATGTGTCGCTTCGCTGTTCCCAGAAACACCCATGCCACCAGCCCGACGACCGCCAGCAGAGCAATGCCGCTCGTCGCCCGGTGGGTGTACTCAATCATGGTGGTAATGGCCGGGTGCCGCTCGATCAGCTCGCCGTTGCACAACGGCCAATGGTCGCCACAGCCGTTGCCCGAGCCCGTGGCGCGCACCGCCGTGCCCCACAGGATCACCGCGACGTTATAGGCAAGCACGCCCCAGGCATACCCGCGCAGCCCGCGCGAAGGCACACCCTCCTGGGCCTTTGCCCCCGCTTCAGCAGGGGCAGAGGAGGCGGAAGTAGTCAGACTCATAAGCT
>JAJYBT010000407.1 GCA_021778875.1 Acidobacteriota bacterium
CAGCTCAGCCGCCTCCAGGAACGTGTAGCTCCCCGATGGGCTCGGAGTCACACGCAGCAGGCGCTTGTTGTGGACCACCACCGTATCCAGATACCAGAGGTTCACAGCCGGCAGCTCGCGCGCCAATATCTGCTGCGCTTCCACGTAATCGGCCTGCCGCCTTGCCTCGTCGCTGCTGGCCTCCGCATCGTCCAGCAGCGCATCCAGCCGCGCGTTCGAGTAGTGACCGCGATTCGCACCTCTCGGCGAAAAGTTCTTCGTCGAGAACACATAGCTGAAAATATCCGGCTGCTCGTTCCCGCCAATCCAACGCAGCGAGTACATCTGAAACGCCCCGCGCGTCACATCGGAATAGAAAGTGGCAAATTCATAGCTGCGCAGGTCCAGCGCAATCCCGACAGCCGCCAGTTGCTGCTGCAGCACCGCGGCCAGCAGCCGCACATCCTCCACATTGCTGGTCTTCATCGTCAGGTGGAACCGCACGCCATCCGGGCCGCGCGGATGCCCGGCCTCGTCCAGCAGATGCTCCGCCTGGGCCGCGTTATGCTCGTAGCGTGCCACATTGCCCGTCCACGCCCAGTGGCTCGCGGGCAGCAGGCTCACCGCGCGCCGCGCATGTCCGCGCAGCAGAGTGCGAATGATGAGCCTCCGGTCCATGGCAAACGCGATGGCCTGCCGTACGCGCACATCGCTCAGCAATGGGTCGCGCATGTTGAACGCCAGATACTGAATCTCCGTGCCCGGTCCGTCATCCACCTGCAGATTCGGCCGCGAGGCCAGAACCGGCAGCGCGTCCATGGGCAGGGAATTCACAGCCACATCGCCAGATCCCTTTTCCAGCTCAAGCGCTTCTGTAATGGCATCCGGCACCACGGCAAAGCGAATCCGCTCTAGCTTCGGAATCGCACCCCAGCTCGACGGATTGCGCTCGATCTCCACATCCTGATCAATCTGCTGACTCACAAAACGAAACGGCCCCGTGCCCACCGGATGCCGCCAGAAATCGTTTCCACTTCCCTCCGGGACAATGCCGATTGCTCCCGTGGACAAATTCGTAAGCAGAAAATTATCCGCATGCTTCAGGTGAAGCACCACGGTCCGCGCATCGAGCGCCTCCACAGTGTTCACCGACGCGTATGCCGCCGCCTTGGGTGAAATCACCGCGCCATTGCGCATCGACTCAAGCGTCCACACCACGTCGCGCGCCGTCATCAGGCGCCCGTCATGGAAGCGCACCCCGCCGCGCAAGTGAAACACAAGCGTCAGCGGGTCCGGCTGCTCCCAGCGCTCGGCCAGCGCCGGCGTGAAATGAAAATTCGCATCGCGCGCCACCAGCCCGTCAAAAATCAGCTCATCAATGTGCTCAGACTGCCCATCCGTTCCCACGCGCGGGTCAAGATTCGTCGGGCTGTTCTCAATCAGAAACACCACGGTGTGCGGATCGCGCGGCGCGGAGTGGCAACCCGCCAGCAGCAGCAGCGCAGCCAGCGCCAGCATCCTACGCATAGGTCACCTGGCCCAGGATCACCGCTCTCTTCGCGCCCGTCGCAGCAGGCACGTTCCCCGGCAGCCGATGCCAGGTCTCCCACGCCAGCAGGGCAAAAGCCGCGGCCTCCTTGGCCTCCGCCGGCAATCCGAATTCCTCGCTCGCCGCCAGTTCGCAGCCCAGCGGCTCCAGCCGCTGCGCCAGCATCGCCATCAGCGTGACATTGCGCGCGCCGCCGCCGGAGACAATGTAGTCCACGCCGCGGCTCTTCAACCTCGGATGAACATATTTCCTGTAGCTCCGCGCAATCGTCTCCGCAGTCAGGGCCGTCGCAGTGGCTAGCGCGTCTTCGGGCTTGCGGCTGTGCCGCATGCACGCCGCCAGAAACTGCGCCGCATACTCGCGCCCAAACTGCTCGCGTCCCGCAGTGCGCGGCGGCTTCAATCTGAAATAGGGATTGCGCAGCGCCCATGCCAGCACCGGCTCAAGCACCGCCGCACGCGCAGCGATAGCTCCGTTGCGGTCATACTGCATATTGAAAAGCTGCTGCGCCAACGCATCCATCACCATGTTGCCCGGCCCTGTATCAAAGGCGATAAGGTGTTGGGGGCTGCCGCCCGCAGGGCTTGCGGTCAGGTTGGCGATGCCGCCAATGTTCTGCAGCACACGTCCGCGCTTCGCATCCGCAAACAGCACATAATCCAGCAGTGGAACCAGCGGCGCTCCCTGGCCACCTGCGAACATGTCCGCGGGCCTGAAATTTGAAACCACCGGAACCCCGGTCGCCGCCGCAATCGCCGCCGCCTCGCCCGCCTGCCAAGTGCACGCAAAGCTCCGCCCCGCATACTTCGCCGCGCGCGGCTGATGATAGAGCGTCTGTCCGTGGCATCCAATCAGGTCAAGCTTCACCCTGTGCCGCTTGAGCGTTGCGCTCACGGCCTCCGCGTAAGCCAGCCCCAGCCGCCAGTTCAAGCGCGCCAGCTCCGCGGTTGAAGTCGCCGGCGCATTCATCGCCGCCAGCACCGCGCGCCGCATCGCAGCAGGGTACGCGAATCCCTCATGCGCCAGCAGCGTCAGTCGGGGCCGCAGCCCGCCCGGCGCAATCCGCACCACCGCCACATCGATGCCGTCAGCCGAGGTGCCGCTCATCACGCCGGCCACAATCATGCTCTTCGCGCTCATGCCGTCTCCACTGGAGCGGCCTGCTTCTTTGCTTGTGCAACAACGCTCGCGCCAGTTTCGGCGCTCTTCGCAATCGTCTCCTGAAAGCGCACAATCCTTCCCCTCAAGGCATCAAATTGCCTCGCCGTCAGCGCTCGCGGAACACCGCCCGCAAACAGCCTCGCCCGTTTCTGCGCCGTCTCCCGCGACCGCGTCAGCAGCAGCTTTCGAAATGCCGCCGACCGCTCGCCTTCTTGAAGCAGCGCCTCATACGCCCGCAGAATCAGCTCCGGACTATGGCAAATCTCCAGCACATCCATCCCCGCGCGAACCGCCGTCACCACCGCCTCTTCCATCGGCAGAAACTTGAGGATGCCACCCATCTCCAGATCGTCCGAAACAATGAGCCCTCGATACCCAATCCGTTTGCGCAGCACCGTCGTGATCCAAAACGGCGACGCGCTCGCAGGCCGTTCCTTGCCCGGTGTGTGGGGATACGTTGCATGATTCACCATCACCATCGGCAGCTCAGCGCGCAGGTCGCGATAAGGCTTCAGGTCCTCGCGCCATAGTTCGCGCCATCCGCGCCGAATCGCTGGCGTCTCAAAGTGCGAGTCGCGCGCTCCGCCCCCCAGCCCGGGAAAGTGCTTTCCGCAGCCCGCCACGCCGTGCGCAGCCAGCCCCGCAAGAAAGTTGCGCGCATACGCCACAACGCCCCCTGCATCAGCAGCCATCGAGCGTGTGCCCATCACCCTGGCCGAATCCGCCAGCGCCAGGTCCAGCACCGGCGCCAGCGTTGTGTTGAATCCGAACGCCTGCACGCCCTGCGCAATCAACTCACCCTGCTCGCATATCAGCGCAGTCCTGCCCGTCGTTCGCGCTGCGTGCGCCACTGCCTGGGCAGAGGGCATCGCCGCCAGTGCATCGCGCAGCCGGTCCACCGTGCCGCCCTCAACGTCCACGCAGCGGAGGCTGTTCGGCGCGCACAGTTCCGTCGCCTCACTCAGCAGAGCGCGCGTCTGCTTTGCGTCGCTGATGTTGCGCCGGAAGAGAATGATGCCCGCCGGCTGCACCAGCCGCAGCCACGCGCGTTCAAGGCCGGTCAACTCCGTGCCTGCCAGTCCCACCACCAGCAAACTGCCCACCGCCTGCCGAAGTGTCGTCATCCCTTCTCCTTCAGTTCCTGCTGCAACTCCTCCAGCAGATTCAGCGCCTGCAGCGGCGTCAGCGCGTTCACATCCACGGCTTCAATGCGGTCCACAATCCGCTGCGACAGCGGTGTAAACATCGTCAGTTGCATAGGCTCCGGCGTCGTCTCCACCTGCACGCTTTGCCGCTCCTGCTTCTCATGCTGTCGCAGCACGTGCCTGGCCCGCTCAATCACCACGGCCGGCAGCCCTGCTATACGCGCCACTTCGATGCCATAGCTTTTGCTCGCAGCGCCTGGCTCAATGCTGTGCAGAAACACAATCCCGCCCGCCGCTTCCTTCACGCCCACGCGCAGATTCCGCACCCGCTTCAGCTTTTCCGCCAGCATCGTCAACTCGTGGTAGTGCGTTGCAAACAGCGTCCGCGCGCCCGTCTCTGCGTGCAGATACTCCACCGTCGCCCACGCCAGGCTCAGCCCGTCGAAC
>JAJYBT010000408.1 GCA_021778875.1 Acidobacteriota bacterium
CGCGCCGAAACCGCCAACAACGCCATCGCGCTCGCCCGCAAACCCGCCTACGACAAGCTGCTCCGCGAGTTTCCCAATTCGCTCATCCGCGCCTCTGAGCACTTTGTCGGCCTGCCGGACGGACAGATGGGCAACAGCGAGGTCGGCCACCTCAACATCGGCGCGGGCCGCATTGTGCAAATGGACATCACCCGCATCGATGCGCTAATTGCCTCCGGAGAGTTCTCGAAAAATCCCGCCATTGTGCAGGCCATGCAGCGCGCAAGGGAAAACGGCCGCCAGCTTCATCTCTTCGGCCTCGTCTCCGATGGCGGAGTTCACTCCCACCAGGAGCATCTCTACGCCCTGCTGCGCACCGCGCGCGAGTACGGCGTCGAGCGAGTCTTCGTCCACGCATTCATGGACGGCCGCGACACCCTGCCCACCTCCGGCGCGGGCTACATCGCTGCCCTTGAGCAGAAAATGCGCGAATACGGCGTGGGCAAAATCGCCACCATCAGCGGCCGCTACTACGCCATGGACCGCGACAAGCGCTGGGAGCGCGAGCGCAAGGCATACGACGCCATGGTCAACGGCAAAGCCGAGGGCGGCGCGCACACCGATCCCGTTGCCCGCATCAAGGAAAACTACAACAACGGCGTCACCGACGAGTTCCTCATTCCCTTCGTCGTGGTGGATGCGGCAGGCAAGCCCGTCGGTCAGATCCGCAATGAGGATGTTTGCATCAACTTCAACTTCCGCGCCGACCGCGCTCGCCAGATTACCCGCGTCCTGGCCCGCGAAAGCGGCCTCAACAAAAAAGGCGGCCGCGACCTAGAAGGCTGGGAAGCGCTCGACGAAACCATTCCCCGCAGTGAGATTCCGAAGAACCTCTACTACCTCTGCATGACACAGTACGACAAGCTCTACGAGCTGCCCCTCGTCATCCTGCCTGAATCGATGGACAACATCCTGGCCAACATTCTCTCCGCTCACCACCTGCGCAACCTGCGCGTGGCCGAGACCGAGAAGTTCGCCCACGTCACCTACTTCTTCAACGGCGGCATTGAAGTTCCTTTCCCCGGCGAAGAGCGCATGCTGATTCCCTCTCTGAAGGTCGCCACCTACGATCTCGCGCCGGAGATGAAGGCCGAGGCCATCGGAGACACCATCGTGAAGGCCGTCAATGACAACGCCTTCGACCTGATCGTCGCCAACTTCGCCAACGCCGACATGGTGGGCCACTCCGGCAGGCTGGAGCCGACCATCAAGGCCGTAGAGGCCGTGGACGCGCAGCTCGGCCGCATTTACAAGGCCGTCAAAGAGAAGAACGGAAGCTGGCTCATCACCGCCGACCACGGCAACGCCGAGATGATGGTGGACCCCGTCACCGGCGGCCCGCACACCGCGCACACCACCAACCCGGTGCCCATGATCTATGTCGCAGAAGACGCCAGCCACTATCGCCTCCGCAACGACGGCTCCCTGCGCGACATCTCACCTACCCTGCTGAACCTGCTCAAGCTCGGCCTGCCCAAGGAGATGACCGGCGGCGACCTCCGCGTACCCATCAAGCAGTAAACTACGTTCCTGCGAACAAAACGAAGGGCCTCCCGCTCGGGAGGCCCTTTTCGTCTTTTGCTTCGAATCCGCTCTTACCGCGATCGCAGTGACTTGATCGCCGCCGGCAGCCGTTCTTCAATCAGCTTGGCGTGTTCCGCCGCAATGCCGCCCAGATAGGCCGGCGCAGGCGTCGCCGTCAGCACCAGCAGGAACGCAATCACTGAGAAGCAGACCCCCGCAATCGCCGCCGACACAAGCATCTCGTACATCGACGAAATGTCCAGGCCAAGCATGTTGAAGGCAACATGCTCCAGCGGCTTGATGTGCCGGATCACCGCCAGCGCGAACAGGGAAAAGAATACGGAAAGCGATGTCAGAACAAAGAGCGTTACATCCAGGCTGCGATGAAATTTCTGCCTTGAGCAGCAGCGTCCGCATTCCGCCAGATGATGCTCATAGTCCCGGCGCATCTCAGGAGAAATGCCGGAGATGTCAAATCGCCAGCTTGCTAGAATTGAGCCCACAACCGGGTCCGTACATCGTGTTCTTGCCATAATGTTTTGACTCACTTTGCAAAGGATGTACCCAACCGCCATGCCAAAGCGCGGCGCATCCGGCAACGGAGCTCACCAAAGGTTAGATGACGCAACAGCTTTCGCCGTTTCACAGGTGCGTCAATCTACGCAACTTAGCCAGGCCATCAGCTCCCTGGCGTCTCCCCCTGCCAGTCCACCTGGTACAGAGTGATACCCGTTCAATTATTGTAGACGAGTTTATCTAAAAATAAACAGGCATTAGCGGCTGATGTTGCTCTGCAAGCAACAGTCGATTGGCCAGCAGGCTCGCCCGGCCGTTCAGCGCGCGCTCGGCCGCTACCCTCGCCAGTTCCGGATTGTTATTGCTTTCAGACAGATGCCCCAGAATCACGTACCCCGCCTGCCCGTCGTACTCGGTCCCCAGAAACTCCGCCGCTGCATCATTCGAGAGATGACCCACTCTCGACAACACCCGTTGCTTCACCGACCACGGGTAAGGCCCGTCGCGCAGCATCTCCAGGTCATGGTTTGATTCCAGCAGCAGCAGGTTCATTCCCGCCAACTGGGCCTTCACATTGGGCGGCATGTAGCCCAGGTCAGTGGCCACAGCCATGCGTACCCCCTCGGCCTCAAGCACAAAGCCCACCGGGTCCGCGGCGTCATGCGGAATCGTGAAAGGGTTGACGGCGATATCGCCGATCTGGAAGCGCTTGCCGGCCTCAAAGTACTCAACTGCCGGCAGCAGCGTAGGGTCCTTCTTTGCAGCAGCAGCAGCGGCGTCTGTCGCTGCGTCCGCAGTCTGCGCGGGTTCTTCTGCAGCGGCTTGCATCTCCACCTCGTCCGCCTCGCTCTCGCTTGTGGCCGTGTCCGCCTCGGCCTGGCGTGCCGCGGCCTGCTCGCGGCACTGGTCCAGCCACTGGGCATACGACATCTGCCTCCGCGGCGTCAGCCAGCGCATCCACGCGCGGTGCGTCCCCTCGGTAAAGTAGACCGGGATCCCCAGCTTCCGCGCGGTCACAGCCAGGCCATTCACGTGGTCCTGGTGCTCATGCGTAATGAGGATCGCATCCAGCGTCTCCGGCTCTTCGCCTGCCTGACGCATGCGCCGGAAAAGCTCCCGGCAGCTCAGCCCCGCATCCACCAGAATCCGCGTGCGCCCGCCGGAGACAACTGCACTGTTGCCCTTGGACCCCGACGCCAGCACCGTGAATCGCACCATGCTGTGAGAATAACGCGAATGGCTGTGCAATACAGAGGCTTTCCTGTTGACCAGCGTGGAACTCTACGCTGTCTCCGCCAGGCTGGCCGGTATCTCAATTGAAACCAGCGTGCCCCGCCCCGGACTGCTCACCACCGTGAAGCGAGCCTGGTCGCCGTAAAGAACCTCCAGCCGCTCCTGCACGTTCTTCATTCCGATGCCCGCGCCATCGCGCCGCAGCGCAGTCGCCGGCTGGTTGCCCATGCCCACGCCGTCGTCGGCCACCTCAATGTGAACGCGGTCCCCATCGAGCCGGCTGCGCAGCGTCACCGTGCCGCCGCGGATGCGCGGCTCCAGCCCATGCTTGATGCTGTTCTCTATCAAAGGCTGCAGCAGGATGCTCGGCACCAGGACGCCAAGCGTGCGCGGATCGATCTCCTTTTCCACCCTCAGTTTGTCCGCACCAAAGCGAACCACTTCAATGTCGAGATAATCATCGGTAAAACTCAATTCCTCGCTCAGCGGAACATAGGTGTCGTGATCCTTCAGCAACGCGCGCAGAATATTGGCCAGCTTCACCGTCATCACCCTCGCCAGTTCCGGGTTCATTCGCACCAGCGAAGCAATTGAATTCAGCGTATTAAAAAGAAAGTGCGGATTGATCTGCCGCTGCAGCGCGTCCAGCCGCGCCTCCAGCAGCAGGCGCTTCTGCTCTTCCAGCTTGATCTCAATGCGCAGCGCATTCCACACCTTCAGCGCAATGCCCACCACCATCGGCGCGCACAGCCACACCAGCACCTGCAGGCCCCACACGTCTGTATTCAGCGCAAACAGCCGCCGCGGTCCCGTCTTGTGCGGAAGATTGCGGCTGACCCACTCGCGGCAGATCTCCATGGCCGCAATCAGAAACAGCAGCAGAATCTGCCTGTCGATGCGCGGCTTGCGCAGGTTGCGCCGCACCCACCGGTAGAGACTCAAATCGATGAACGGAGTGAAC
>JAJYBT010000409.1 GCA_021778875.1 Acidobacteriota bacterium
TTTGTCCACGAGCGCCAGATCCACAGGATGAGCGCGATGACGAGCGCCGCCACCGCCCAGCGCACCCAGATGGCGCCGAACCAGTCGTCCTCCTGGCCCTTGTCGAGCACCACCTGCAGGCAGCCGGTCCAGACGATGAGAAGGCCGAAGCCGATGTTGTCGAATGCGCCAACTTTCGCGTGCTTGATGTACGGCGGGTCGTGAATGAAGCGGGTGATCAGGATGACAGCGAGAATGCCAACGGGAATGTTGATGTAGAAGGCATAGCGCCAGCTGAAGGTGTCCGTAAGCCAGCCGCCCAGCGTGGGGCCCAGCACCGGTGCGACCACGATGCCCAGTCCGTAGGCGGCCATGGCCATGGAGCGCTTGGCGGGTGGGAAGCTCTCCAGCAGAATCGACTGCGACAAGGGCTGCAGCGCGCCGCCGCCCGCGCCCTGCAGAATGCGGGCCAGCAGGATGACCGCCAACGACGGCGCCGCTCCGCAGAAAAACGAGGCGATGGTGAAGATGACCACGCAGGTCAGCAGGAAGCGCTTGCGCCCGAAGCGCCGCGCAAACCAGTTGGAAGCGGGAAGAATGACGGCGTTCGCCACCAGATAACTGGTGAGCACCCAGGTGGCCTCGGAGTTTGAGGCCGACAGGCTCCCAGCAATGTAGGGCAGGGCAACGGAGGCGATAGCTGTGTCCAGCACCTCCATAAAGGTGGGTAGCATCACGGAGACCGTGACCAGCCACGGGTTGACGCCCTGGGTGAGCGGGTAGCGATTTTGGGCCGTCGTCGTGGTCATCGCGGGCGGAACACTTGAGCTTAAACGATGAGGGCGGCGGCCCATTCAGACTCGGGCTGGTCTTGTTGCGCGCGCAATTGTCCAGGGGCAATGCGCAGGCGCCGCTCACTGCAGCGAGCGCAGATAGGCGACAAGCTGCCAGCGCTGCGCCTGCGGCAGGCTGGACCAGGAAGGCATTCCATGGGCCAGGTCGCCCTGGCGCAGGAACCACTCCAGGTCGCCATCCGTTACCGGGCGCAGGCGGTCACCGCGCAGCGCAGGATGCTTGCCGCCGTCACCGCGCGCATCGGCCTTGTGGCATTGCGCGCAGTGGTCGCTGAAGAGACGCGCACCGGCAGCGACAGCGCCGGGATTGCCCGCAAGCGGATTGGCCCGCGCGTGGTCCTTGGCCGGAACACGATCCCAGTGGGAACGAGAGGCCGCCAGCGCCAGCGCGCCGCATAGCAAAGAAAGGAGCGAGATCAAGACACGCCGCTTCATCGCACACCCCCCTTGCCGCTGCAAAACCAGTTGCCAAACTGGTTGAACTCATAGGCAAGGCCGATGCGGTAAACGCGATCGAGGCTCGAGCTCGTGAGGCCAAAGCCGGGAGAGAAACTCAGCCGCATACCGCGCGGCAGTTGCCAGCCCAGCAGCGGAGCAATGTAGTGCGAAGTGTCACGCAGGGTGAGAGAGGCGGTGTCGCCCAGGCCGCCGTAAAGCTCCGCGCCGGCAATGAATTTGTCGAGCCCATAGACAGAGTTCCGGCTCCCGGCCGCGCTGCGCACAGGGCGCGTGGCTCCCAGCGCGTAGCCAAATTCCCACGGGCTGTGCCCCAGATTCTTTTCCGCGAGGAAGTTCTCTGACAGGTTCCAATCCCGCAGGTTCGAGGAGAGGATCAGACGTGTTTCCGCCTCGTGTTCATGCTTCTGTCGCGCCGTGCTGTTGGTCTCCGCCAGATCCGCCTGGCCGTCGTGCCCCACGACTTCAAGCAGCGTCTTGTCAGATGCGGCGATGTTCTCGTACTCGACGTAAAGGACGGGATTGATGATGTGCTCCTGCATGAGCGGGCGCACCCGGTTCTCTATGCGGAAGCCGGTGAAGATCGTCGAGTCCCCGGAGGTTGCCTGGCCGTCCAGATAGAGCTCCGAAGTCCACCAGGCACTCACGCCGTACTCCAGCTCCATTGCGGCCGCGCCAAAGCCGTTTCCCCCGTCCGGGCGGGCAAGAGCGGTCTTGGTTTCAATCTCCAGGTTGCCCGGCTCCTCCAGGTCGTGGGAGTAGGTCACGAAGTAGGGCTTTTCCTGCGCCGCAGCGGCGTGAACGAGGAGCAAGGATAGAGATAAAGCCAGCAATGAAGAGCGGAAAAGCGAAAATCTGGATACATCCATAAGCAGCAACCAAGACCTCCTCGAATCAGGACCAAAATTGTCCGATATAAAATAAGACTAATTAGGTCCGATATTGAGGTCAAGGGTGCCGTCGCACAATCCGAAACGGGGGAGCAGGGAGAGCGTCTTAGGCCGCGGGGCAGCGGCTATTATGGTCGGTTAATCAAGAAAAGTTGACACTATCTCACTCAATGATGCATCTTAATAAAGTCGGAAATCTCTAGAGTAGGCAGGAACCTAACATGGCAAAGATTATCGGAATTGACCTGGGCACCACGAACTCGTGCGTGGCAGTGCTTGAGGGCGGCGAGCCCAAAGTGATTGCAAATGAAGAGGGTGCGCGCACCACGCCCTCCATTGTCGGTTTCTCGAAGAGCGGCGAGCGGCTGGTGGGCCAGGTGGCCAAGCGGCAGGCCATCACCAACCCTGAGAACACCATTTTCTCGATCAAGCGCTTCATGGGCCGCCGGTTCAATGAAGTGACCGACGAGATGAAGATGGTGCCCTTCAAGGTGACCCAGCAGGGCGATCACGTGGGCGTGGTGGCGCAGGGCAAGGAGTACACCCCGCCCGAAGTCTCAGCCATGATTCTGCAAAAGCTGAAGAAGAGCGCAGAGGCCTATCTGGGCGAGACGGTCACCGAGGCGGTCATCACGGTGCCGGCCTACTTCAACGACGCGCAGCGCCAGGCCACCAAGGATGCTGGCCGGATTGCCGGGCTTGACGTGAAGCGCATCGTGAATGAGCCCACCGCGGCCGCGCTGGCCTACGGGCTGGACAAGAAGAGGGACGAGACGATCGCCGTGTATGACTTTGGCGGCGGAACTTTCGATATTTCCATCCTCGAAGTGGGCGAGGGCGTCATCGAGGTCAAGTCCACCAATGGCGACACCCACCTGGGCGGCGACAATCTCGACCAGCGCATTGTGGACTGGCTCATTGCCGAGTTCAAGCAGGAAGAGGGGCTGGACCTTGGCTCGAAGGGCAACGAAATGGCCCTGCAGCGCCTGAAGGACGCCGCGGAGAAGGCCAAGATCGAGCTTTCGACCACTGTCGAGACGGAGATCAACCTGCCGTTCATTACCGCAGACGCAACGGGGCCGAAGCACCTGGTTCGCAAGCTGACGCGCGCCAAGCTGGAGCAGATGGTTGCCGACCTGCTGGCTCGCTCGCTGGAGCCCTGCAAGAAGGCCGTGGAGGATGCGGGCGTCAAGTTCAGCGACATCGATGAGGTGGTGCTGGTGGGCGGCCAGACGCGCATGCCCAAGATTCAGGAACTGGTGAAGGAACTCTTCGGCAAGGAGCCCCATCGCGGCGTGAACCCGGACGAAGTGGTGGCCGTGGGCGCGGCCGTGCAGGCGGGCGTGCTGGCCGGCGAGGTGAAGGACCTGCTGCTGCTGGACGTGACGCCGCTGACCCTGTCCATTGAGACGCTGGGCGGCGTGGCCACTCCGATGATTCCGCGCAATACCACCATTCCGACCAAGAAGACGGAGACGTTTTCAACGGCGGCCGACTCGCAGACCGAGGTCGAGGTGCACGTGCTGCAGGGCGAGCGGCCCATGGCGGCGCAGAACCGCACGCTGGGAAAGTTCAAGCTGGCGGGCATTCCGCCGGCGCCGCGCGGCATGCCGCAGATCGAGGTCACGTTTGACATCGACGCCAACGGCATCCTGAACGTGACGGCGAAAGACAACGCGACGGGCAAGGACACGCGCATCACCATCACCTCCAGTTCGGGCCTGAGCAAGGAAGAGGTGGAGCGCATGGCCAAGGACGCCGAGAGCCACGCCGCCGAGGACAAGGAGAAGCGCGAAGAGATCGAGGCCCGCAACTCGCTCGACTCTCTGGTCTACAACATCGACAAGATGCTGAAGGAGTCCGGGGAAAAGGTGCAGGCTGCCGATAAGACAGAAGTGGAAGCGGCGCTTGCGGATGCAAAGAAGACGCTGGAAGGCACGCCTTCGTCTGCCGACTTGAAGTCCGCGCACGAGAAGCTGACCCACGCCAGCCACAAGCTGGCCGAGGTGCTCTACAAGGCCAATGCGGAGGCCGCGCAAGGCGCAGCTGCCCCCGGCGGAACGGCAGAACCCGGAGCCAACAACCAAG
>JAJYBT010000410.1 GCA_021778875.1 Acidobacteriota bacterium
ATGAATGGGTTGGGGATGAGATTGGGTGCGAGGGGATTGACTTCGCGGAAGGCGGGTGGGTGAGGGTAGGTTGGGTTAGTTCCGGTTTGCGGATTTTCGAGGATCAATCGGAACCATCGCCGGTGGAGGTCTGTGGTATCCCCGGTGCCCAAGTGCGAGGCACCGGGGGCACCCTCATTTGTGGTTGGGAAAGGACGGGGAGACCGTGGCCACCCGCCCAGAGGAGATTCACTCCGAAGGAAGGCTGGCGATTTCAGCGTGCCATTGTTGGCTGGCACTGAGCTGCCCCCTCATCCGAAGCACCAATCCGGTAGTGACCAGTGTCAACGTTAGATCGACGATGATCCAAAATACTTCGGGGAGGTGGGGGAGTTGAAAGACTCTGGGCGCGATGTCTGTTCCTGCGTGGAGCAGCAGCGCAGGCAAGAGGCTTCCCTTCGTCCTGACAAATATCAGTGTGTAGAGAACACCCTGCGAACTCGTGAAGATCAAGAAGAGTGGGAGCGGGAATGCTGATTGCCCAGGGAGCAGATACAAGGGTAGATGCCAGAGGCCCCACACAAAACCCAGCCCGATACTAATCAGAACAGGACTGTTGGAGCATTCAAGCAAACGAGGCAGTGCATAGCCTCGCCAACCAAACTCTTCTCCGGAAGTCACGAAGACAAGCCAGACAAAGCTGGCAGCAATAAAGAACGGAGTGTTTCCTGCGAAGAGTGGGGCGGCTTCGCGAGGGCGAATGACCCGGAGTACACCAAGCGCAGTCATATAGATTGCCGGCATGATGAAGGCTGAGAGTAGCACCCACTGTGGTGAGAAGGTCAAAATCGTAATTCGTCGAACGATCTCGCGCACGCTGCCCTGGCCGCCATAGAGGGCAGCAGTCATCAATCCAGCAAGCGCGGGTGCGAACAAACCAATAAATGCGATCTGGCGCGGTAAGGATGGTTTGACGAAAAGGGGGATCCATGTGCCCCAGGCGATCAGGAACGTCGCTGTGAAGAATGTCAACATCTGGACCCAGATGCGCTTAGTGCCTGAGGAAGACGACCTTACACGAGATGCCATAGGAAGTTTTATGGAACGAGCTTCGGAATGCTATCGCTGGCGGAGGCCTGGGTCATTATTCCGCAGGGTGCCAACGCGATCCTAGACGTGAGGTTTTGCAGATGCAACAAAAATGAGCAGCACATTCCAAAGCTGAGTTTAGGCGCGTGCCTTGGTTGAACCTGCCTGCATTCCCTTCAATGATGTGCCGGAATTGCTACCGACAAACGCCCTTCAGTCAAGCGACGAGCACTGCGGCATTGTGCAGGTTCCTGGCGCATCATTGGGTGGCCGTAGGATGCGCTGGAATTGGCGGCAGGGGCTGAAGCCCACATCATCTTATTCGGCGTTTTCGGCACGACTGAAGTCGTGCCCTTTCACAAGGCGCGGTTTGGGGCATTTGATCGGATAAGCGGACGGCGCTACTCCATGGGGCAGGCGCCGCCGCCGCAGCAGCCGCCGAGGCCGCAAGTGGGGCCGGGGTCAGCGGAGGATGCGGAGCTGCCGCCTTTGGAGATGGCTCCCGCGCCGCCGCTGATGAGCCGCTCGACGGGGCCGCCGCACCTGGGGCAGGTGGTGAGAGGGGCATCGGACATTTTCTGGCGCTGATCGAAGTGGTGGGAGCAGGACTGGCACTGATATTCGTAAGCTGGCATGGCGTTATGACCCGTATAAAGACGTTCTCTCAACCATTATAAGAAAAATGCGGGCGCAGGTGGGCTTGCAGGCGCGGGGATGCGCGGCTCGTTGGGAGCATGGCTGTGGAGGACCGGGCCGATTGTGCAGCCCGCCGGCACAGGGGCTGAAGAGGCTGCGGGAAAGCGCGCGAGAAGCAGGCTGAACGAGAAAGCACAGAAGCGCAGGGCCTGAAGGCCGGGATGATTTTAAGCCACTTGCGGCACGACTGAAGTCGTGCCCTGTTACAAAACATTGCCAGCGATGGGTTTTTTCGCAGCCTGTGAAGTTGTGCCCTGTTACAAGGCGTCAGCGACGAGATGCACGGTGGACTGCGCTACCGGCCGGGCCACTCTTCGACGACGATGCCGAGGTCGTTGAGCTGCTGGATGGCGGCTTCGACGTTGCGGCGGACTTTGGCGCGGTCTTTGGCGCTGGCGCCGGGGGCTTCAGCGACGGCGATGACGCGGCCGTAGCGCCAGGCGCTCGGGGGCAGGGCGACGACGGCATCGGCCAGGTCTGCGGGACGAAGCTGGAGTTCCTGGCGGCGGGCGCCCTCGGGGCGGAGCATGGTTCCCTGCCCCATGGTGCTGGGGTTGGCGTCGGCGATCGTAATGCGCAGGTTGAGGCCGTCTGCCTCGACGGAGAGGAAGGGGTTCTGCCAGGCGCCGGGCTCGTGGATGTCCACGTAGAGGCTTTTGGTGGGGAGCGGGATATTGGCGAGGGCGGCGCGCTGGCGGTCACGTTGCGTGGCGGCGGCCTGGGCCTTTTGCTCGGCGTTGACGGCGCTGTGGGCGACGCCTTCGACGGCCTGCTCGGGGTTGTGGCAGGCGACGAGAGAGAAGGCCAGGAGCAGCGCAAAGGCTGCAAATCCGCTGATTCTGGTGCGATTCATGACACTCCCAGAATAGCAGGGGCGGGCTTTATTCGCCTTTCCAGACGGGGGCGCGTTTGGCGAGGAAGGCCTGCGTGCCTTCGGCCTTATCTGCGGTGCCGCAGACGTGGCCGAAGCGGACGCTTTCACGCAAGAGGGCCAGGTCGAGGGGCAGGTCGATGCCCTCATCGACGGCGCGGAGGGTTTCTGCGATGGCGAGGGGCGCGTTGGCGGCGATTTCAAGCGCGAGGGCCTGGGCGCGGGCCATGAGTTCGGCGGCGGGGACGACTTCATCAACGAGGCCGATGCGGAGGGCCTCGTGCGCATCGATGATGGCGCCGGTGAGGAGCATTTTAAGCCCGCGGCCGCGGCCGACGAGACGCGGGAGGCGCTGCGTGCCGCCGTAGCCGGCGATGATGCCGAGCTTGACTTCGGGCTGTCCGAAGCGGGCGTCGTCTGCGGCAATGCGCAGCGTGCAAGCCATGGCCAGCTCACAGCCGCCGCCCAGAGCGAATCCCTGGACGCAGGCAATGACGGGCTTGCCGAGCGTTTCAATGAGGCGCAGGACGCCCTGTCCACGCAGGGCGAAGGGCTGGCCCTCCTGGGCGGCGAGCGCGGAGAGCTCGCCAATGTCGGCTCCGGCGGCGAAGGCGCGGCCTCCTGCTCCGGTGAGCAGCACGGCGCGGATGCTGGCGTCTGCGGCGAGGTCGTGGAAGGCGGAGTCAAGCTCAGCGACGGTGGCGGCGTTGAGCGCGTTGAGGACCTTGGGGCGATCGAGGGTGACAATGGCCAGAGGAGAGCGTTTTTCGAGATGAAGATTGGCGTATTCCATAGGACGAATGAGGGTAGCAGAGTTGGAGGAAATTCGCACGGCGCGGAGAGACCGGGAAGCGGGCGGCGGGGCCTGAAAAAAAGAACCGGGCGGCTGCGACCCTTGCGCAGCCACCCGATAATCACATGCCAGAAATGTACAGGCCAATCAGGAGACAAAGACAGACTAACGCCGGGGAGAAAGCTTGTCTTGAGCCGTTTGGCTTAGTGGTGGCTCCACCCATGGATGTAGGCGCGAGCACTTCTTAGTGGCTGGAATGAAGGACTTAGTTACATTTTGCGGCTGGTCCTATTACTGTTGAAGTACACAATATTGGCGCATGGTGAGTTTGCCCGGCAGAGGGCCGGCCTGCAACCTTGGCACACGGCTTTTCCAATTCGAAAGCAAAGGCGGGGCGGTGGCTGGCGGGCGCGCTGTTGGCGTGCGGAGCGCTTGCCGCCGTGGGACTGCAACCGACGACGGCGCTGGCCGGGTATGGGCGGCAGTCGTGGGTGATGGAGAACGGCCTGCCGCAGAACACGGTGCATGCGCTGGCGCAGACGCGCGACGGCTACCTTTGGCTGGGGACCGAAGCGGGGCTGGCGCGCTTTGACGGAAACGCATTTGCGGTGTTCGACCGAAACTCAAACCCGGCACTGCCGAGCGGTGACATCCGATGCCTGTTGCCAACCGGGGATGGAGCGCTATGGGTGGGAACCAGCGAGGGTCTGGCGCGATGGGCGAATGGCGATGTAACAATCTTTGGCGCGCGGGATGGGCTGCCCAGTGACTCGATTCGCGCATTGGCAGAGGACAAATCGGGTTCGCTGTGGGTGTATACCGACGCGGGTCT
>JAJYBT010000411.1 GCA_021778875.1 Acidobacteriota bacterium
TCTCCAGATCTCAATTGCACAGGAGCTGGAAGGCCTGCCTGCTTTTCGCAAATACACGGGCTACGGAGCATATGTCGAGGGATGGGGCCTCTACGCCGAGCGGCTCGGCAAAGACGTCGGCTTCTACCAGGATCCCTACTCCGACTATGGCCGGCTGGAGTCGGATATCTGGCGCGCCATCCGCCTCGTCGTCGATACCGGCGTCCACTCCCAGCACTGGACCCGCCAGCAGATGGTCGACTTCTTCCACGACCACTCCGCAATCGACGAAACCAGCGTTCAGTCCGAGGTGGATCGCTACATTGCATGGCCCAGCCAGGCCCTGGCCTACAAAGTCGGCCAGCTCAAAATCCTTGAACTCCGCGACCGCGCCAAGGCAGCCCTCGGCAGCAAATTCGACATCCGCGCCTTCCACGACCAGGTACTCGACTCCGGCGCCCTGCCCCTCGACGTCCTCAGCACCCACATCGACGCCTGGATTGCCAGCCAGAAAGCACCATCAAATACGAACCCGAATTAGGGCCGGTGCTCCCAAAAACCTTTGGGAGGTCAGGCGGTTGGCGCACCACCCCGGCTCTCCCTTTCCCAGCCACAATCCGTGGCTGCCCAGGTCTCACCCACCACGAACAATGGGTGCCCCAGAGCCTGCCCTGAGCTTGTCGAAGGGTGTCCTTGGAGACCTGGGAATCGACAAGTCTCCCCCAGCGAAACGCAATGGGTGCCCCAGGTCTCGCTTTTGAGACCTGGGATTCCACGCAGCTCAACCTGCCGGGTGCCCCCGGTCTCGCTTTTGAGACCGGGGAATCGACTCCCTTCAATTCGCGATTGCCCCACCCTTGTCGATCGCGCCAGCGAACGACAGGGTGGGACTAGCGGTGAACCTCAATACTCCACAAGAATCTTCCGCTCCAACTTGCACATAATTTCCCCTCAATCCTGCACAATGGAATTGCAGCATTAGAAACGACACCTCCGCTCCCGCTCCATACCGGATTCCGTCGAATCACCACCCTGGCCAGGAGCTTGCAGCTAGCAGTTGGAGGCCCTGGAAGGGTACCCCTACCCCCCCTTTTTTATTTGCAGTTTTCCACAGAAAGCTTGCAGAAAATTACGCAGGTACGTGAATCCAGCGCCGCCTGATCTCTGATCCCTGTTCCCTGATCCCTGTTCCTCGATTCCGCAACAGCGAGTATCCTTAAACTGAACACCACTCTCTCTCAAAGACAAGGAAGCACATGGCAGAGATCGCCGTCGAGGCCACACAGGTACCCGCGCAGTTGCCCAACGTAAAGGTCGCCGTGCTCGGCGCCGGCAAAATGGGCGGCATCCTGTTGCAGGCCTTTCTCAAACAGAACCTTTTCGCCCCTGACCAGATTCACGCCACCGTGGGCCACGCCGAGCGCGCCGTCGCGCTCAGCACGCAGTGGGGCGTGGACGTGAGCACCGACAACCTCGCCGCCGCCAGCCAGTCCGACCTCATCCTGCTGGGCGTCAAGCCCTATCAGGTTCCAGAACTGGTCGAGGAGATTCGCCCCGCGCTCACAAAGCACAAGACCCTCGTCTCTTTCGCTGCATCGGTCAAAACACGCGCCATTGAAGAAGCAGCGGGCATGGACATCGCCGTCATTCGCGCCATGCCCAACACGCCCTCCGCTCTCGGCGCCGGAGCCGCCGCCCTCTGCCGCGGGCGCTTTGTCTCCGACGAGCAGATGGAGCTGGCGCAGCGCATCTTTGAGACCGTCGGCCGCACCGTCGTCGTCGATGAAAAGCACATGGATGCGGTGACCGGCCTCTCCGCTTCAGGACCGGCTTACATCTACATCATCATCGAGGCGCTGGCCGAGGCAGGAGTCAAGGTCGGTCTGCCCCGCGACACCGCCACGCAGCTCGCCGCGCAAACCGTCTTCGGCGCCGCCAAAATGGTGCTTGAAACCGGCTATCACCCCGCGCTGCTCAAAGACGCCGTCACCACCCCCGCCGGCTGCACCATCGACGGCATTCTCGAGCTCGAAGAAGGTGGCCTCCGCGTCACCCTCATCAAGGCCGTCATGCGAGCCACGCAGCGCGCCAAAGAGCTGGCGGCAGGCTGACAACCCGTCGTGCTCCGTCGCCAAGGTACACTCTTCGTACCCGTGGCGGAGCGCAGCCACCTGGAAGAACTCACCGATCCGGACATCACTTTGCCCATCCAGCGCCCAACCTGGCTGCCCAGCTACCTGCCGGAACTTGACGGGCTGCGTGGTCTCGCGATCCTCGCCGTTGTCCTCTACCACTGCTATCCGCGTCTGGTGGGCACTTGGCTTTATCCCATTGCCATCTGGGGCTGGTCTGGCGTCACTCTCTTCTTCTTCCTCAGCGGCTTCCTGATCACTTCCAACCTGCTCATCGCCCGCGACCGGCCACACTACTTTCACAACTTCCACGCGCGCCGCGCGCTGCGCATCTGGCCTGTCTATCTGCTCCTCCTGGCCTTTGTGTACGCCAACGCTCCCTGGTTCGTTGGCGGGAGCGTCTGGCACGCCGTGCGTACCGCGCCGTGGTGGGCCTATCTGCTTTTTCTGCAAAACCTGTTTCCGCTCGCAATCCCTCCGGCGCTGGGCCCCACCTGGGCGCTTGCCATTGAGGAACAGTACTACTTCGTTTGGGCGCCCATCGTGAAATGGTTGCGCAACCCCGCGTTGCTGGCTCTGCCGCTCGCCGGCGCACTCGCCGCATCGCCGCTCCTTCGCCGCGCGCATCCTGGATGGATTACTCCGACGCACACCCTCACTCACCTCGACGGCCTCGCCCTCGGCAGTCTGCTCGCGATCGGGCTTTACACGCTCTCGCTCAGCCGCCGCACCTGGCTCACACTCGGTGTTGTATCGTTTGTCCTCGGCTGGTTCGCTGTTTTCACCATCGCTGCCGGCACCGCGTTTCTTGACACAGCGCTGGCCTTTGGCTACGGCGGAGCCATCCTTGCGCTCGCTGCTTCCGCAGGAGCACGCAATCCCATCCACGTGCTGCTGCGCCGGGGCCCAGTCGCCTTCTACGGCCGCATCAGCTACGGCCTCTACATGGTTCACATCTCCGTCTTCATCTACTTCGGCTGGTTCGACCTGCGCATGGACCCCTATGGCATCCCTGGCAACCTCGCCGTCGTCGCCTTCCGCTTCGCCGCCTCCACCGCGATCGCCGCAGCGCTGTGGTACGGCTTCGAGTCCCAGATTCTCAAGCTCAAGCGCTACTTCTAGTCGCATCCAGACTCACAGAAAGCGCATTGCGCCGTCTCACAGGCTGGCTTTTCGACTTGCCTGCGTGTGACTCCAATCACCTATGGTCTCAAACCACGGCTGCTAGGCTTGAGTGGCACGCAATTCTCCCCTTGCGAGGTACATCATGAGCAATACAACGAGCCAAGGCCCCCTCAGCCCGGAAACGTTGGCCAGGATGGATGCCTACTGGCGTGCTGCCAACTATCTCTCCGTTGGACAAATCTATCTGAAAGACAACCCGCTGCTCGAGCGCCCGCTCACGCTTGACGACGTGAAGCCGCGCCTGCTGGGCCACTGGGGCACCACCCCCGGGCTCAACTTCCTTTATGTGCACTGGAACCGCCTCATCCGCGAGCGCGGCCTGAACATGATCTACATCATCGGCCCCGGGCACGGCGGACCCGGAATTGTGGCCAACACCTATCTTGAAGGTTCCTACACCGAAATCTATCCCCACATCGAGCAGAACAAAGACGGCATCAAGCGGCTCTTCCGGCAATTCAGCTGGCCCTATGGCGTTCCCAGCCACGTGGCGCCGGAAACGCCGGGCTCCATCCACGAAGGCGGCGAGCTGGGCTACTCGCTCGTGCATGCCTTCGGCGCGGCCTTCGACAATCCCAGCCTGATTGTGTCCTGCGTAGTCGGCGATGGCGAGGCCGAGACCGGCCCGCTGGCGACAAGCTGGCACTCAAACAAGTTCCTCAATCCCGCCACCGACGGCGCGGTCCTGCCCATCCTGCACTTGAACGGCTACAAGATCGCCAACCCCACCGTGCTCGCCCGCATCCCGCACGCGGAACTGAAAGACCTGATGCGCGGCTACGGATACGAGCCCTTCACTCTGGACGGCGACGACCCTGCCACCATGCACCAGCAGGCTGCGGCTACCTTTGACACCATCTTCGACCGCATCGCAGAGATCCAGAAGGCTGCGCGAGAAAATGGCTCAACGGAGCGCCCGCGCTGGCCCATGCTCATCCTGCGCACGCCGAAGGGTTGGACCGG
>JAJYBT010000412.1 GCA_021778875.1 Acidobacteriota bacterium
GTTCAGAATGCCGTGCGAGCAGGTGAACCACACGCGGCTGGCGGCTGAATAGGCCGTGCCGACGGCGTCCTTCACGCTCGATGTCCAGCGCGGCGCCATGCCGGGCGCGCCAAAGGCCTCGCCCTGCTGCTCAAGCCAACGATAAAGCGGAGCTTCATTCATGCGTTATTTCCAGTGTGATGTGCGGGAAGGGTCAAGATGCGCAGGTCCGTCCTCTGGTATCGATGTGCGCCGGCCGCGGAAGGTTTCCCCGCCCGCCTGGAATTCGTGCGCACCCCACCCCCACCCTGCCGCATCCATCCTTACAGAGCAACCCGCCGCGCGTGTGACAATTCTGCCGCACCTGCCCCGGCCAGCAGCAGTTCATCCCAAACGGCAGAACCGGCTTTGCCCGCTCCGCCCTCGCCAGAAACAGTACAATCCGAACGGAGGAGAAATCCCAATGGCCTACGAACTTGCACCGCTTCCCTACGACTACGCCGCCCTCGAGCCCTTTATTGACTCCGAGACCATGCACCTGCATCACGACAAGCATCACCAGGCCTACATCAACAACCTGAACGGGGCGCTGGCGAACCACCCCGAGCTCTCCGCCAAGCCGGTCGACGAGCTGATCCGCGACCTGGCCGCGCTGCCCGAGGGCATTCGCACCGCCGTTCGCAACAATGGCGGAGGCCACTCCAACCACACCATGTTCTGGAACATCATGGGCCCCGTCGGCTCAGCCGGCGTGGGCGGCGCGCCCACCGGCGACCTCGCGTCAAAGATTGCCGCCGACTTCGGCGACTTCGAGGCCTTCAAGAAGACCTTCAACGAGACCACCGCCAAGCAGTTCGGCTCCGGCTGGGGCTGGCTGGTGATCGAGGGCGGCAAGCTTAAGGTCATCACCACCGCCAACCAGGACTCGCCACTCTCGCAGGGCATCTACCCCATCCTCGGCAATGACGTGTGGGAGCACGCCTACTATCTGAAGTACCAGAACCGCCGCCCGGACTACCTTGCCGCGTGGTGGAACGTCGTGAACTGGAACGAGGTCAGCAAGCGCTTCGCCGCCGCCAAGAAGTAGGAAAGACAGCCGGGTGCCCCAGGTCTCGCTTCTGAGACCTGGGAAAGCAGCGCATCCCAACTCGCCCTGCATCTTCCATCGAAGCCTGCCGAGATAAGCGATACTGGACTCAAGACAATATTGCTACACGAGAGATTGCGAGTCCGGGAGAAATGGGAATCAGGAGCGGCCGAAGAATCAGCAGAATGTTCACAGTTGCGCTTTTGCTCTGTGGCGGCATTTCAAGCAATGCGCAATCCAACGACGCGAGCCAGGGCCTTCCTGATTCCCCACCGCCCGCGCAGCGTTCGATTGAGGGCCTGAATTACCTCGGCGGAGAAGCCGCCATGCCGCCCTTCTCCGACAGCCTCATCGACATCAACTCACGCTTTCGCCAGGGCCTGCTGCGCAAGGGCCTTGCCTTCCGCGTCATCTCCGGCGCGCAGTACACGCAGAACATGCTGGATGCGCCCGTGCCCGCCGATGACCAGGTCTATGTGGGCCAGCGCCCTTTTGAAACGGCATTTGTGCAGCCGATTCTCTCCTCCGATCTGCGTCAGCTTCATTTGCACCGCGCGCAGCTTTATATGGGCGGAATCTGGAACTGGGTGAGCTGGAATCCGGCCGGGCCAAAGTCGCTGCAGGTGTGGGCGCTCTATTTCTACAAGGAGTTTGGCAAGGACCGCGTCGAGATCAAGACCGGCTACATCGCCCACAACATGAATTTCGTGGGCTTCTTTGTGGGCGGATCCACTGCGTCTGCGGTGCAGGGCAGCTATGCCGTGCTGCCCTTCGAGGCGGGCATGTCGTATTTCCCGCTGACAGCGCCTTCGTTCGACATGCGGATTCGCGGGCCGAAGAACACTTATCTCAAGTCCGCAGCGCAGCGCAGTATCGACCCAAACGGAGGACCAACCGAAGTGGCGCGCAATCACACCGGCTTCCGGTTCGTTCCGCACGGCGACAAGCTGGTCCTGATCAATGAGGGCGGCTACCTGCGCGCGGCCAGCGCCGATGCGCATGAGGCATGGTTTCGCGCAGGCTACATCCACAACAGCACGCCGTACAAAAATGTGGCCACAGGCCAGGCGGAGTCCGGCAACTACTGCGCCTATGTGCTGATGGATGGCCAGGTGCGCCAGTCCAGCCGCGAGCATCCAAGCCAGGGACTCTACGGCGGCGGATCGTTCATGACCGTGCCGGAGAAGATGAATGCGTACGCCCGCTACTTCGAGGCAAGGCTCTACGATGAGGGACCGTTCCACTCGCGGCCTGACGACATCATCTCGGTCATCGCCTCGCGCACAGGTTACAGCAAGGTCTTCACGGATAGCCTTGTCTCCCAGGGCAAGAGCGTGTGGCGCGCAGGATCAAGCGTTACCGGCAGCTACTCGATGCATGCCTCGCGCGGCAGCTACGTGAGTCTCGGACTCAGCTACCTGTACGGGCCGGCGATCACGCCGCGCGTTTCCAATGCGCTCAACGTCACGGCGAACTGGAGCGTGTTCTTTTAGTGGCCGGGGCTGAAGCCCCTTTGATTTTGCGAGCGTTTGCGGCACGACTGAAGAGGCTGCGGAAAAACTCACACAAGCGGTCCAAACGAAAAGACGGAGAACCGCAGAGCCTAAAGGCCATTCTGATTTCAAGCCACTTACGGCACGAGTAAACTCGTGCCCTGACGCAAGACCTTGCCAGCGGTGAGTTTTTCCGCAAGCTGTGAAGTCGTGCCCTGACACAAGACTTTGCGAGCGGCGAGTTGTTCTGCAGACTGTGAAGGCCCTGAGGGGACGCTCGCGCCGTTCACATTCCTCAGTTGCCGGTCGCAGGGAATCCGGCCAGGCGGCGCGCTTTGACATCCCGCATCGGGGGCTGCCCGAAGAACCGGCTGTACTCGCGATTGAACTGGCTTGCGCTCTCATAGCCGACCTCGAATGCGGCGCTGGCGGCATCGAGGCCCTCATTGAGCATGCGCTCTCTGGCCACGTGCAGCCGAAGCTGCTTCTGGTATTGCAGCGGGCTCATCGCGGTGAGCGAGCGAAACTGATGGTGCAGGGTGGAAACGCCCATCCGCGCGATGGCTGCAAGTTCCTCAACGCGCAACGGCTTGGTGTAGTTCATTCTCAGCCATTCGACCGCCTTGGCAGTCCGGTGGCACTGCTCGCCGAGCGTGGCGATGGCGCGCAGATGGCGGCCCTGCGCGCTGCAAAGCAGGCGGTAGACGATTTCACGCTGGATGAGGTTGCTGAGAAACGGGATGTCGCGGGGCGCGTCAAGGAGATCAATCAGACGGCGGCATGCGCCGAGCAGTTCCTCGGAATTGACGCCGATCGCCATGCCGCGCGGGCCGGTGGACTCCTCCGGCACATGGAACTCATCCTGGCTGAGAATCTCCCGGATGACCGGCATATCGAGCTTGAGCAGCAAGGCAAGGATCGGCTCCTTCTCCGTGGCTCGAATCACCTGGCTCACGACCGGCAAATCGACCGAGGTCAGCAGGAAGTTCGACTCGTCGCACAGGTAAGTCGCTCCGCCGAGGTTGATGCGCTTTTGTCCCTGGACGAAGACCACCAGGCTGGGCTCGTAGGTTGCCGAAGCGCAGGCTGTGGGCGCGGATCGGCGGTAGAGCATCAGGCCGGGAATCGCAGTGACCGTGTCACCTTCAGCAGGCGCGTGCGCGGCGATTTTGCGGGCCAGCTCAATTCGCATCTCGGCCAGGCGTGCCGGCGGTTTCTCGCTTTCAACTCTCTGTTTTGCCACGTGACCTCGCACAGATCCTCTGCAACCAGCCTATCGCCGATTGCGGGCTGGCATGCATAAAAATCTGGACTTCAAGAGGGATAGGCAAGAAATTGGCAGGATCAGGATACCGCTCATGCGGCGCTTTTTCGTAGTCTCAGGAGTGTGATCTTCGCGTGCTCTGCGTACGCGATTCCGCATCGTTCATCTCAACCGCCGCCGAGAGGGCCAGGGAAAGTCTATGTACAACGCAAAAGCTTATTCCGCTGCCAGTGTGACATCGCCGCTTGCTTCCACCACCATCGCGCGGCGCGATCCAACCGAAACCGACGTGCAGATCGAGATTCTCTTCTGCGGCATCTGCCACTCGGATCTTCACCAGGTGCGCAATGAGTGGAGTGGCGTGATGCCGACGGTCTACCCCTGCGTTCCGGGCCATGAGATCGTTGGCCGCGTCGCAAAGGTGGGCGCGGC
>JAJYBT010000413.1 GCA_021778875.1 Acidobacteriota bacterium
ATACACCATCGGCAACGACATGAGCTCCCGCGACATCGAAGGCGAGAACCCGCTTTACCTTCCGCAGGCTAAGGTCTACAACGGCAGTTGCGCGCTGGGCCCTGGAATCCTGGTGAGCCAGGGACCGCTGCCCCACTCAACAGAAATTGCGATCGAGATTCTGCGGCGCGGGCGGATCGAGTTTTCAGGATCGGTCGCCCTGACGGAATTGAAGCGCGATCCGAAGACGCTGGTCGAATATCTCTTGCGTGAAAATTCATTCCCCTGCGGATGCTTCCTGATGACGGGCACGGGCATCGTTCCGCCCAGTTCATTTACGCTGGCCAGCGGTGATCACATTCGCATCACCATCGAACCGATCGGCACACTGGAGAATGAAGTCGTCCAGGGCGTTTGACCACGGCGGTAACGGACCGCCCGCCTACTGCGCATCGCGCACGCAACGGAATCCAACGCCGCCGGAGCGGTCATACGAGGGAGCCATCAGCAGAACTTTGCTGTGCTCGTCGTTGCGATAGGCCTGCGGAAAGTACCAGATGGAGCCTTGCGGCTGATAGTACTCGCCGCCGCGTACAATGGCCGCGCGGGTGTGCTCGTCAGCGAACTCGTCCGTCCACTGCCACACGTTGCCCACCATGTCCATCGCGCCGTAGGGGCTTGCACCATCCGGGTGCGCATCCACCGGGTCGGGTCCGCGCATGGAGCGGCTCTTGTCCGGCGCGGGTACGTAGCCCGCATTCCACAGGTTTCCCCACGGATACATGCGGCCGTCTGTGCCCTGCGCCGCCAGTTGCCATTCCCACTCGTGGGGCAGGCGCTTGCCCGCCCATCTGGCATAGGCTTGCGCATCCTCCAGCGAGACCCATGTGACGGGCCGGTTGCCCCAGCCATCTGGATACGTTCCGTTCTTCCAGTCATGCAGGAAGTTGCCTGCGTCGCTCGGTGCGTAGTGCGTGGCGTCAAGGAACTGCTTGAACTCGGCATTGGTCACCGGATATTTATCGATGAAGAACGGCTTGATCTGCATCGAGTGTTCATGGAATCGGCGCGGCGAATCCTCCCATGGGTATTGCACATCAACACCTGGGTCGGCACCGCCTTCGATTTCAGTGCCGCGCACTTTGAAGGTGAAAACGCCACCGGGAATGCGCACCATGTCAGTCGGCGCCTCGGCGGCGGTCTGGGTCGGGGCAACCTCGACGATATGCTGCGGCAGCACGGTCCAGTCGTGGGAAAAGTGCGCGAGCGGCTGCGCCGTCATGGCTGCCATGCGTTGCATCAGGGCCTTGATCGGAGGGTCCGGCTCACTGGGCGTGGCGAGAATTGCGCCGAAGCCGTGGGCCTCGATGGGGAAGCTCAACACGGGTTCCGCTCCACCAGTCTCGGGCTTCAGTTCTACGCCATGATAGAGGTCAAAGTAGCGCATGCCCGGCGTGAGCGGCACATCCATCTGCCGCCCAGCGATGTCGTAGGCTGTGCGGTTCACCATGGTCCACACGGTCTGCTGGCCAATCGGCCAGCGGCTGGCATAGACGCCGTAGTTGTGCATGGGATACATCGGTTCCCAGTCCGGGCTCACAAGGAACGGCGCGATTCCGCGCTCGATAGCCGCAACGCGCCGCGTAGCCTCCGCATCGCGCGGGCTGATGCCGTTCCAGATGCCCCAGACGTTCTCCCAGCTTTCCCAGCCTACGCCGTTGTAAAAGGCATATTGCAGGTCGTCGGTCTTGTCCCTGGCCCAGCGGTCGCTGATGTTGACCATGTGGCGGGTTTCGAGCCACTTGAAGCGGTCTACCATGGGGATGAAGGGAAACTCGTACTGTCCCCAGGTCATCACGTTCCAGCTCAGGGCTTCGTCGCTCGGGCTGGTCTCGGGCTCAAAGGCCAGCGGGTGGCCAATCTTCTCCGCGGCCAGTGAGAACCCGAGCGGTACGCCGTCCTGCGTGTCGCCGTTCACGCCATCGGCGTCGATCTCCTTCATCAGCGCGGCGATGGCCTGCGGCCAGCCCTCCGGTGGCTTGTGAGTGCCTTCATCCCACATCATCATAGGAAACAGCACGCGCACGCCGCGGCGGTGAAAATCAGCGACCATTCGGCGCACGCCGTCGACGCCGCCGGGCATGGAGCGCACCATTTCAAGCTGGTTGCGGTCGTCGATGCCCATGTTGGGATAGGTCGCCCACACCAGCACCGCGTCAATGCCGCCGTATCGCTCCTCCAGGTCGTCCAGATAGCGGTCCACAGTGTAGCGGCCGGCCACGGGGTCGTAGAAATAGCGATCATGCACCATCATCTGCGGTTGGATAAAGCTGGACTGCGTCCAGCGCAGGGCCGGCAGTTCATAGCGTGCGGGATCGTAGGCGATGCGGATGCGCCGCTCGGCGCGCCAGTGCTCGAGATCGGCAATCCACAGGTGGTGAATGTGCGGAGCGCACGGGTAGAGCGGCGTTTCCCAGGCGTGGTGCAGGTTCAGGCATGGCGGCGCAGGAATCAGCTGGCCTTCCGGGTGATACTGTGTGTCCTGCGCAGCTGTAGTCAGGGCAAGCGAGCCTGCCAGGATTCCAAGACAGGTTGTGCGAAGCATCAGGCTGGTCTTCTCCTCTTTTCCTGGTTGGTTTCGGGACGGGTCCAGGACGGCAGGAACTCGCGAACTGATCAGGCATTCTCAGCCAGCAGCGCATCCACCTCGGCCCGTGTAGGCATTGAGGCTTGCGCGCCTCGCCGGGTGACAGACACGGCTGCTGCCGCGGAGGCAAATCGCGCCGCCGCCCACCGGTCGTGTCCCTCCATCAGAGCGACGCCGAATGCGGCGTTGAAGCAGTCTCCCGCGCCCACCGTATCAATGGCTTCCACGGGGAACGGCCGTACCCAGGCTGCCTTGCCGCCCGGCGCCGCAACGTAGACTCCTTCAGAGCCACGCTTCAGCGCAACTCCCTTCAGTCCTCTATCCAGCAACTCCCGCGCAGCAGTCTCAGGCTCCAGTTTTCTCTCAAGGAAGAAGTCCGTCTCAACCTCGTTGGGAGTGAACCATGCAGCCTGACGCCATATCTTTTCAGAAAGAGGAGACGCCGGACCGGGGTCGAGCATCACGGGGACACTTGCTTTTGCACAAAGGGCAAATGTGTGGGAGAGCGTCGCCATTGGCAATTCCAACTGACACAGCACCATGCCTGCGGAGCGGATCAGGGCCTCATGCTTGTCGACATAGTCCGGGGTGACCTTGTGGTTTGCGCCGGAGACCACGACGATGATGTTGTGTCCGCCCGGGGCTACCACGATGGATGCAACGCCGGAAGGCCCAGGGACACGCGCCACCGCCTCAGTGTGCACACCCGCGGTTTTCAGGTTGTCGAGCAGGGCCTGGCCAAAGACATCCTCGCCGACCATGCCGACCATGTGTACCGGATAACCGAGCCGCGCGACGCCTACCGCCTGATTTGCGCCCTTGCCGCCGGGAGTGGTTGTGAAGTCAATGCCGATCAGGGTCTGGCCGGGCACCGGAATCTGCGGCGCCCGCGTGACCAGGTCCATATTGATGCTGCCAACAACAACGATTGGTTTACGGTGCGCGCTTTCCATGGTCGTAACCTCGATGTCAGTAAAGCGGGGCAAGCGCCACTGCGCCAAGCCCCAGGGCAAAAAAGACAAACATCAGAAACAGGAGGAGCCGGGCTTGCTTTGACGCCCCGGCAAATTCATGCCAAACAAAGACTCCCCAGCAGGCCGAGACCATGGTGGCTCCCTGGCCGATGGAGTAGGAAACCGCGGGCCCTACCAGGTGCGCACCCGACGCCACAAAGTTGGAAACTGCGCCGGTGCACCAGACGGTGCCGCCCAGCGAGCCCGCCACATGCCAGCGCAGTGGAGCATGCCAGTAATCTGCGCCGTCGACGGGCGGCTTGCCATCCAGCGGCCGGGCCATCAGCAGCAGGTTGGCAGGCACCGTTGAGACCAGAACCCCGACCGCGAAGAACAGGGCTATGGCATAGGGTCCTGAGGCGGGCCTGGCGCTTATGGCGTGCGCCACCAGCGGGTAAAAACTGCCCATCAGCACGCCTGCGACGAGGCTGAGCACGATGCCTCGCGTCGTGGCGGCGCGGGCTGAGCCCTCGCGCTTGCGATATGCGGCGGCATCGGTCACGATGGCCACCACAACGAGCGCTACGCCCCCAAACAGCAGCAGAGGATTGCCTGCCGGGCTGACAAGATAACTGGAGACTGCTCCAATCACCAGCGCCAGCCCGATGCCCACC
>JAJYBT010000414.1 GCA_021778875.1 Acidobacteriota bacterium
GTACCGGCTCCTCCGGATCCCCCTGTTCCTGTACTGCCGCTACTCCGCTTGCCGGCTCAATACGCTCCACGGGAGCAACGAAGCGGTACCCCCGGCGCGCCAGCGTCTCCACAAATCGCGGACTGCTTGCCGTATCGCCCAGCGCCTCGCGAATCCGGTTCACTGCCGAGTTCACGCCGTGCTCGGCGTCCACAAATGTTCCCTCGGGCCACAGCTTCTGGCAGATCTCATCGCGGCTCACCAACTCGCCAGGACGCTCCAGCAGCATCAGCAGCAGCTGGAATGGCTGTGCACCCAGCTTGACCCGGATTCCTCTTCGGCGCAGTTCACCCGTTAGCCCATCGGCCTCAAAACTTCCGAAACGGTAGCGTCCTGCTGGCCCAGTCTCCGTCATGCTGCAGTCGAGTGTACTTGATACCTCGCCCGGTTCGAAGCTCTTCGTGAATGGATAACTCGACGCAACCCTTGCCGATGCTTGCGCTTACCCGGTGAGAAACAAACCTTCTGATTGTGAGGCGCCATGCATTGCTCAGCGCCTGGCCCATACCGCAAATTGCAGACCATGATCGAACGCCGGCTGTTAGATTCCCGCTCGCTGCCTCTCATATGTACCCTCATTCTCTGCGTCACCGCGCCCCGTTGCTACGCGCAGGGCCCATCGCCCGCCGCCATCTCCGCCTATAACTCCTACGTCCGCGCCGTCGAGTCGCGCCTCGCCATACAGCATCGCTCCCGCACGGATTTCCTCGTGGTCAGCGCCGCCAGCCCGCAGTCACGGCGTCAGCTGCGCCACGGCGGGCTCATCATCGAGCAGCTAACCCCGGCCGATGGCCTCGCCCTGCCAGATGCCCTGTTACACCGTTGGCGCGGAACTGCCTTTGTCCCCGGAGCCACGGCCGCCGACTTTACACGTCTCATGCAGAACTACGCGGCCTATCCCAGCGTATTCGCTCCGCAAGTCACACGCGCAGACGTGATTTTCCACCACGACAATCAGTTTCGGATTCGCATGCGAGTCCGTCAGCATCATGTCATCACCGTGGTGCTTGACGCTACGTACGACGTTACCTTCGGACAACTCGATCCTCTCCACACCTACAGCATCTCGCGCAGCACTCAGGTCGCTGAGATCGACTCGCCCGGCACCCCGAGCGAACACGCCCTCACTCCGTCACAGGAGCACGGCTTTTTGTGGCGCCAAAACACCTACTGGACCTGCGAACAGCGCGACGGCGGACTCTACATTCAGGTCGAGTCCATCTCGCTCACCCGCGCCATCCCCTATGGACTGGGGTGGGCAGTCGGCCCATTTGCTGAAAGCGTCCCGCGCGATTCTCTCGAATTCACCTTGCGCGCCGTCAGCCGCGCACTGGAGCAACAGCGCCACCGGCAATAAACAGGCGCCCCGGCAATCACACGAAAGGACATACGCATGAGGACACAATCCGCTTTTTCGTCAGAAGCAGTCTCACGCCCCGCAGCACAGCGCATCAACCGATCGCTGACCGCATCGGTCGAGAAGCGCGCGCTACTATGGTTGGCCCGGCACGCGCCTCGCTGGCTCACGTCCGATCAGCTCACCGCTCTCGGGCTGACCGCGCAGATCGCCGCGGGCCTCTTCTATGCGCTTGCGCGCTACGACCGCCGTGCGCTCCTGCTGGTCGTCGTATGCATCGCGTTCAGCTGGCTTGGCGACAGCCTCGACGGAACCCTCGCTCGTGTCCGCGATTGCCAACGCCCACGCTATGGCTTCTATGTCGACCACATCGTCGACATTTTTGGTGCGGTGGCTCTCATGAGCGGTTTGGCGTGCTCGGGCTTTCTGCACTGGCAGACAGCCGTCGCCCTGCTTATAGCTTTCCTGATTCTTGCGGCGGAAAGCTACCTCGCCGCCTTTAGCCTCGCCCGTTTCCAGCTTTCGCAGGGCATTTTCGGCCCCACGGAGATACGCATCCTCCTCATCATTGGGAGTCTTGCCTTACTCCATAGCCCCTACGCCACATTCCTCGGTCACCGTCTGCTGTTGTTCGATCTGGCCGGAGCCATCGCGGCGGCCGGCATGTCGTTGATCGCTGTCTGGGTCGCCATGCAGCATACCGCGCAGCTTTACCGCGAGGAGCCTCTGCCGTGAATCCCTTTCTTCGCTGGCTCAGGTTCAATCTGGTCGGGGCGGTTGGAATGGCCGTCCAGCTTAGCTGCCTCGCCGCTTTCAATGCCTGGATGGACGGCCACTATCTCCTTGCCACGGTTGCTGCCCTTGAGATCACGCTGGTGCATAACTTCACGTGGCATGTCCACTACACGTGGCGTGATCGTCACAGCCGCACAGCACTCGCCGGTAAGTTCCTGCGCTTTCACCTCTCGAACGGCCTCGTGTCCATGCTGGGCAATCTCATCCTAATGCGCCTGCTCGTCCACGACGCACGTTTGCCGCTGCTTCTCGCGGACAGCATGGCGATCGTGTTCTGCTCCATCATCAACTTCCTCCTGGGCGATCATTGGGTATTTGCCGTCGGGCGACGCCCGGCGTCGCAAGTGACCTGAAGCCGTATCCGCGGTGCGCCGTCGCTCTGCTGATTGCTCCCAGCCATTCCCTATACCGCGCAGCAAAAAGGGCAGGCCGTCGAAGCCTGCCCTTGATGCAAGTGCGTGTAGCTTACCAACGAACGCCGATCGTGAGCGGGATCAGCTCCTCGGTGCCTTCGCCGCTCTGGGTGGAACTGGCTTTCGGTGAGTTCACCCACTTGTAGCGCACTTCCGTATATAACTTGGCATTGCTGTCTTCGCCAAACGCCTTCCAGTACAGGCCACCGCCTACGTCAAAACCGGCCTGCACGCTCGAGAAGTTGGAAACTGTCTGGTTCGTATAGCCTTGGTAGCAGAAGTAGTAGTAGCTGCAAATGGTACCCGGAATTGGCGCTGTAAAGTTGGTGACCTTGCGGTAGAATCCAGTGCCCGCCAGCCCATACACGCCAATGGTGGGGGTGATCGGTTGATATACCACCGGCTCAACAATCAGCGAATGTGTGTTGATATTGCCACCCGGAAATCCCGCAGCCGCCAGCGTCTTGCCCGGAATCTTGTTTTTGTTGAACTGGTATTCCAGCAGCACGCCGAACCGCTTGTTGAAGTTCCAGCCGCCGCCAACCGTAAAGTTATAGCCGTATGTTTCGAAACCATTCGGCGCGTTTGCTGTCCCATTGGCGGCCCTCCCGATCGGGGACGTCAATCCGCCGCCAACCTCAAACGCCAGGTGGCTCCACTTGCTCTGGTAGTACGGATAGCGGTTGTTCTGCTGCCCATACTGACCGAATCGGCCGGATCCGCTGCCCTCCGCCTTCGGCGCACCATCGTAGTTGAAGCTGGCCAGAGTGGTCCTCCACGCAGTCGAGCTCGACTCATTCTGGGTGTTGGTGGTGGTCGCACCCGGTGTCGTGCCGGGTTCCGCGTGCGCGGTAAAAGGCAGTACGGTAATCGCCATCACGGATGCGGCAATGGCAAGACGGTTCAGCAGCTTCCAAGACGAAACACAGCCGGAAACCATAGAGTGTCACTCCTTATTCGCTTGATTGATTGTTCGAGGCTCGGGCGCACCTTGTTCGAGCCAGCCCACTGCTTAAAGCTAAAAACACAACTCCGCACTCTTAGACTCGCCTTAAGTCGCTTTTGTTGCGGCAGTTGTTCGTTATGGTTGCAATTTTGGCCCGGTCAAACTCCGGACCCTACCTTGGCAGGGTTAATTCTACGCCTCCAACAAATGTCCTTCCCTGCATCCTCACCCCCTCAATCTCCTCATAGCCGGTATTGCTCAGGTTCGTCATCTGCAGATACGGGTGGATCCAGCCCCGCTCCCGCGCCACCGACGCGTCCCATACCGGATAGGCGTCCTGCTGGTATCTCTCCACGACCTCTACCCGGTTTTGAAGAGCAAATCCGCCAAACCCCCCCGTCCATTCCGCAGCCGCATTGTTGACTGGATAGTTGAAGATATACAACGACTCCAGCCCGTGAAGTGCCCCCTGAGCCCCGGAAAGCATTGTCTCTGAGAACTGCAGTGACTGCCTAGAAGTTGCCTGCCAGTTGACTGAGCTCTCCACCCCCGTAAACGCCACGCCGCTCAGGTTGGCCGCGTGCCACAGTTCACTTGGATTGGCGCGCACATAATCTATCGCGTCGTGCTGTCGTGAGTAAAACACCGTTACCGAGGCCTCCAGCCTCGCCCCCGGATACCAGTCCGCACCC
>JAJYBT010000415.1 GCA_021778875.1 Acidobacteriota bacterium
GTCACGGTCTCGCTCTGCGCAATCTCGTTCTCGTGGTGCGGGAACATGAGGTCTTCGCCGCCGGCGTGCAGGTCAAAGCTCTCGCCCAGGTACTCCATGGCCATGGCGGAGCACTCGATGTGCCAGCCGGGACGGCCGCGGCCGATGGGCGTGTCCCATGCCGTCTCACCGGGCTTGGCGGCCTTCCACAGCGCAAAGTCGCGGGCGGAATCCTTTTCATACTCGTCCACATCCACGCGGGCGCCGTCTTCCATGCCGCTCAGATCTTTCTTGCTGAGTTTGCCGTACTCGGGGAAGGCCTTGAGGCGGAAGTACCATGAGCCGTCGTCGGTTTTGTAGGCCGCGCCGGCCTCGGCCAGCTTCTGGATCAGGCTCACCATCTGCGCAATGTGCTCGGTGGCGCGCGCAACCTGCTCGGGCCGCTCCACGCGCAGGGAGTCGAGGTCCTCAAAGAAGGCATCGACGTAGCGCGGGGTGTAGTCGCCGATGGGAACGCCGGCGGCGGAGGCGTTGCGGATGATCTTGTCGTCCACGTCGGTGATGTTCATGACGTGGCGCATCTGCATGCCGGTGAGCTTGAGGTAGCGGCGCAGGACGTCCACCTGGAGAAAGGTGCGGAAGTTGCCGATGTGGCCGTAGTCGTACACCGTGGGACCGCAGGCGTACATGCGCAGCGCCTTGCCGTCCGAAGGAACGATCTCGTCCAGTTGCCCCGTAAGAGTGTTAAAAAGGCGGAGGGTCATGGGTCGTACTGGCTGTTCAGGTTCGCGGACGCTTCCCGCGGGTATTGGCCTTTTCGATTGTAGCAGCGCGGGTTCCGGGGCGGGCGGTTCAGCGGCCCAGCGCGAGCGAGGGGTCGGCGGTGAGGTCCAGCCCGGCGAACTGGCCAGCGACAAAGCGCGGCCAGGCGGCGGCGGCGATCATGGCGGCGTTGTCGGTGGAGAGCGCGAGGGTGGGGAAGTCCACGGTCAGGCGGCGGCGCTGGGCCTCACTGCCGAAGCGGGCGCGAAGCTCGCGGTTGGCGGCGACTCCGCCGGTGACCAGGATGCGCGTAGCGCCGAGGGAGTCGGCGGCGGCGAAGGTCTTCTTCATCAGGTCGCCCACCACGGCGTGCTGAAAGCTGGCGACGAGGTCGAGCACCTGCTGTGGGCAGAGCGCGAGCGCCTCTTCCTTTGTCTGCGGCGGGCGCGGATGGGCCAGCACGCGGGCGATGCGCGCGGCGGCCTCTTCGCGCAGGCTGTGCAGCTCCACGTAGCGCAGCACGGCGGTCTTGATGCCGGAGAAGGAGAACAGGAAGTGCGGGTCCAGCTCGGCGATGGGGGCCGTGCGGGCGGCCTTGGTGCGGGGCGTTTTGCCGGCGAGGTGGGCCTTGGGCTTGATTTGCGCAAAGGAGAACGGGACCGCCAGCGGGTCGCCGAAGCGGGCCAGCGTGTCGATCCACGGGCCGCCGGGATAGCCCAGCCCGAGCAGCTTGGCCACCTTGTCGTAGGCCTCGCCCGCAGCGTCGTCCACGGTGCGGCCCACGAGGGAGTAGCTCCACGTGCCGCCGGCGGGGCGGGCCAGGTAGAGATGGGTGTGTCCGCCGGAGACTACGAGGGCCAGCGCGGGCTCGGTGTCTGGATTGTTGCCTGGGGCGGTGTCGGCAAGGCCGGTGGCCAGAGCCTGCTGGCGCTGCTGTAGCAGGACGGCGTGGATGTGGCCTTCGAGGTGATTGACGGCGATGAGCGGCAGTCCCTGGGCGAAGGCCAGCGCTTTGGCGTAAGTTATGCCGACGAGGAGGGCTCCGGCGAGGCCGGGGCCGCTGGTGACGGCGACGGCGTCGAGGTCGGCGAGGGTGCAGTTGGCCTCAGCCAGCGCGGCTCGGACCACGGGGACGATGGCGCGCAGGTGCTCGCGGCTGGCCAGCTCCGGCACCACGCCGCCGTAGCGCGCGTGGGTGGTGATCTGCGAGGCGACGACGGACGACAGCGTGCGCGAGCCGCGCTCGACGACGGCGGCGGCGGTCTCGTCGCAGGAGCTTTCAATGCCGAGAATGAGCCCTTGGGCCATACTTTCAGTGTAGCGGCCTCGAATGTGGAGGCCGAATCGGATTACTCTCAGGCAGAGCCATGTTGCCCGGTACGCGCGAATTCGAGTCTGCCAGCCGCATCCTGCGGAAGCTGCGGGATGAGGGCTATGATGCGTTTCTGGCCGGTGGCTGCGTGCGCGATCTGCTGCTGGGCCGCGTGCCGGAGGACTATGACGTAGCCACCTCGGCCACGCCGGATGTGGTGCTGGCCATGTTTCCGCGCACGTTTGCCGTGGGAGCGCACTTTGGCGTGGTGCTGGTGGCCGACGAAGGCGAGGACGGGCACCATGCGCCGACGGAAGTGGCCACCTTCCGGTCGGACGGGATCTACTCCGACGGCCGCCACCCCGACGAGGTGCTCTATACGACGCGGGCCGAGGAGGACGTGCATCGGCGCGACTTTACCATTAATGGCCTGCTGTTGGACCCGCTGGCGGTGAAGGGAAGCAACCTGCGCTCGGCGGTTCTGGACTATGTGGGAGGGCTGGCCGACCTGGATGCGGGGGTTATCCGCGCCATTGGCAGGGCCGACCGGCGCTTTGAGGAGGACCAGCTGCGGCTGCTGCGTGCGGTGCGTTTTGCGGCGCGCTTCGGGTTTGCGATTGAGGAGAGCACGCATACGGCCATGCGGCGGCTTGCCTCGCGCATCCACGCGGTGAGCCGGGAGCGCGTGCGCGACGAGCTGACCAAGATGCTGACCGAGGGGCATGCGCGCCATGCCTTTGAGCTGCTGGACGAGACCAATCTGCTGGCCCAGGTGCTGCCGGAGGTGGCGCGGATGAAGGGCGTGGAGCAGCCGCCGCAGTTCCACCCGGAAGGCGACGTGTGGGTGCATACGCTGCTGATCCTGGAGCAGTTGGAGGCGGGCTGTCCGCTGACGCTGGCGTGGGGCGCGCTGCTGCACGATGTGGGCAAGCCCGCCACGTTTCGCCGCGCGGAGAGGATTCGCTTTGACGGCCACGTGGAAGTGGGCATGGTGATTGGCGCGGAGATCTGCAGGCGCTTTCGGCTGTCGAACGAGGAGACACGGCAGATTCTGGCGTTGATTCAGCACCACATGCGGTTTGCCGATGCGCCGCGGATGAAGGCTTCGACGCTGAAGCGCTTCTTCCGGCTGGAGAAGTTCGAGGAGCATCTGGCGCTGCACCGGATGGATTGCCTGGGAGCGAGCGGGAATCTGGACAACTGGGAGTTTGTGCGGGAGCGGTACGAGGCGATTCCGGTGGAGGATGTGCATCCGCGTCCGCTGATTACCGGGCGGGATCTGATTGCGGCAGGGTATGTGCCGGGGGCGCGGTTCAAGGAAATGCTTCAGGCTGTGGAAGATGCGCAGCTGGAGGGCGTGATTGCGACGGCGGAAGAGGCGCTGGAGCTGGTTCGGAAGCAGTTTTGATGGAGCGTGACGGCGCGCACTGCCAGGTGTGTTGCGGCGTGAGATAAAAATGGTGTGCCCTCCTTGGCCGTCAGTGGCTCTTGAGGGCGAATCCCGTCCCCGGAAAGTGAGCATCCTATGACCACTGCAGCCTTCAGTGAAGCTGTCGTTGACTTCCAGGCAAGCTGGGCGGAGCTGGATCTGCCTGCCCATGTGCACGAGGTGCTGAGCGCTGCGCCGCTGGTTCAGACGCCGGAAAACCGCAAGCAGCTGCTGGACTGGGCGCTGGGCCGGGCAACGGGAACCACGGACTGGAGACTGGGCAATCGCAACGACCACGGGGTCTACGAGGTGGTGTTCCAGGCCGAGGGCATGGAGCGCATGGTGGAGGCTGTGATCACCAAGGCGCGCAACGGGCTGGCGATCAATTTTCCGGACCCGAAGATGCGCCGGCGCGATCCGGATGCCATGGTGATTGGCGACAGCCTGGCCACGGACAAGCCGACCTATGAGCAGCGCTTTGGCGAGCCGTTCAACAAGACGCGGCAGCAGACGCTGGACTGGCTGAAGACGCAGGAGCTGGTGGCGATGCCGTTCTATGCGGGCGCGGATGCGCTGGGCTATGGCTCGCTGCTGATTCTGCCGCGGCAGGCAGCTTTTTTTGCGGCGGCGCTGGCAGATCTGCAGGGCATGATTCCGCGCAGCCAGGTTCCGGGGGACTTCAAGGTAACGGGCGGCGTGCTGTTTGTGGCTCCGCCGTTCCGGCATACGCACTTTGGCGGTCGGCAGGTGGTGGTGCAT
>JAJYBT010000416.1 GCA_021778875.1 Acidobacteriota bacterium
AACTCTTCGCCGCACGCTGCTGCCTGCATCGCTGACCAGCTGACTTGCTAACTCGCTGACTTGCTGACTCGCTGACTTGCTAACTCGTCCGCTCACCAGCCTGTTCCACGTGCTCCCCATCACGCTGCGGCCAATTCCCATCCGATAAAATCAAAGTGAGGAATTCCAAACACATGTCCCGTACAAAGCTCATCGCCGCCAACTGGAAGATGTACAAGACGCCCGCGGAAGCCAAGGCGTTTGTTGAAGCCTTTCTGCCGCTCGTCGCCGGCCACACCCGCGACGAGATCGCGCTCTTCCCGTCGCCCGTTCTGCTGCCCACCGTCGTTGAAGCCGCCAAGGGCTCGAACGTGGCCGTCGGCTGCCAGAACATCCACTTCGCCGAGGAGGGCGCCTACACCGGCGAGACCTCCGTGGGCCAGCTCAAGGCCGTCGGCGGCACGCACACGCTCATCGGCCACTCTGAGCGCCGCCAGTACTTCGCCGAGACCGACGAGATCGTCAACAAGAAGCTTCACACCGCGCTCAAGCACGGCCTCATCCCCGTTGTCTGCATCGGCGAGGTGCTGGCCGAGCGCGAGGCCGGCAAGACCGCCGAAGTGCTCAAGACGCAGGTCGCCGGCGCCTTTGCGGGCATCACGCCAGAGGCTGCCGCGCCCATCGTCATCGCCTATGAGCCCGTGTGGGCCATCGGCACCGGCAAGACCGCCACGCCGGAGATGGCCGTGGAGGCCCACCAGATCATCCGCGCTGAAGTGGCCAAGCTGCTCGGCGCATCCGTCGCGGACGGCATGCGCATCCTGTACGGTGGCAGCGTGAAGCCGGACAACGCCACCGCCCTGTGCGGCCAGGAAGAGATTGACGGCGCGCTCGTGGGCGGAGCCAGCCTCAAGCCGGACTCCTTCACCGCCATCGTCAAGTACTAAGCCGCACCCCCAAAAGCCAGCGGCCGCGAGTCATGCACTCGCGGCCGTTGCTTTTTTCGGCGCATGCGCCGTGCGCTGTCCTTCGCGTCCTATCTGCTCTAACTCATGCGAGTTATCGCCTGAGTTATCCGTTTATCGTGGCATGTCGCGATGCAGCGCCTTTACCTTGTAACCGGCCTTGCGCAGTCGCTTGCTCATCTCCTCGGCCATCATCACGCTGCGGTGCTGCCCGCCGGTGCATCCAAAGGCCACGGTCAGATAACTCTTGCCTTCTTCCACATAGTGCGGCAGTAAGTACAGCATAAGTTCCGTCACTTTCCCAAGAAACTCTTCCGTCTGCGGAAAGCCGCGCACATAGGCGGCAACCTTGGGATCCTTGCCGGTCTTCCTGCGAAACTCCGGCACAAAGTGCGGATTGGGCAGGAAGCGCACGTCGAACACCAGGTCCGCATCCAGCGGCACGCCGTTCTTGAAGCCGAAGCTGAGGCAGGAGACCAGCAGACGTTGCTGCTTCTTCTCCTGCCCAAAGCGCGACTGGATATGCGCGCGCAACTCGTGCACGTTGAAGTTGGAGGTATCGACCAGCGTGTCGGCCACATTGCGAATCGGGTCCAGCAACTGGCGCTCTTCCACAATGGAGCGCTCCACCGTCTCCGATCGCCGCAGCGGGTGCGGACGGCGCGTCTCAGAGTAGCGCCGCACCAGCACCGCATCCTGCGCGTCCAGAAAGACCACCCGCGTGGGCAGCAGTTGCTTTACGCGCTTCAGGATGTCCGGCAGGCGGTCCAGCGTCTGCCCTTCGCGAATGTCCACCACGATGGCCGCGCGCTGAATCTCGCGCGACTTGCCCACCAGAGTTGCGAACTCCGTCAGCAACTCCAGCGGCAGATTATCGACGGCGTGATAACCAAGGTCTTCAAAGGCCTTCAGCGCGGAAGCTTTTCCCGCACCTGAGATGCCGGTTACAATCACCAGCTCTTTCGCTGGCTCACTTGTCTCTTTGTTCACAGCGGCGGCCGATCGCCGGGAGGCCGTTCGGGGCGCCGGTCTTGGGGGCGTCATGCGCCCATCGTACACTGTCGCGCCATCTCTGGGGAAAGCGGTGGCGCGTGCAGGCCCCGGCGCATGGCAACAAAGCACCCGGCGCGGCCACGCACGCAAAAAACTGAGGGCACGGCTGTGCGCCGTACCCTCAGTGCATTGCAGCAACGCAGTTGCTAGGGAACTTCAACAAGCTCCATCTGGCCGTCGCGCCGGCGATGGAGGACATACAGGTTGCCCGCCTGGTTGCGGAAGACCAGCAGGTCGCGGTCGCGGAACTCGGTATCCTTCACGGCCTGCTCGATGGTCATGGGAGCCATGGCTATGGCTTCGCCGCTCTTCAGGATATGCGGCTCCACAATGGCCGGTTCCGCCGGGAAGGTGTGAGCCGGAATTGCGGTCTTGACCTTTCCCCGGGTAAGCCGTCCATTGCCGGCTGCCTCCTGCGGCTCCGCGGCGCGCGCCTTGGGCCGGGAGACAGGCGGCGCGGTCAGAACTTTTTCCGCCTTGGGCAGGCGCTTGCGCTCGTAGTTGCGGTCGCGGTAGCGCTGTGCCTGGTGCTCAGCATGGGCGACAGCCTGACGCAGTGCGGCTTCCAGACTGTCGGCCTCGCCTGCTGCTACAAACGTCTGGTGACGCGCCTTTATGGTAAGCTCTGCAATCTGCAAATGCCTCTGCGCTCGAAAGATAATGCTGGCGCGGGCAGTTTTGCCCAGAATACGGGCGATGCGTTCCATTCCCTCTTCGGCCTGCTCTCGCAGCGATTTCGGGACTCTTACTTTCCTGGCGGTGAACTCCACTTCCATGGTCAGCCTCCGCACTACGTGTTTGCAACGCGGCTTCCCAGCCGTTGGACTCTGGATTCTATAGCATTTCCTCGCCGAGCGTAAGTGAATCTGCGCCGGCGAAATGGATTAGACGCTTGAAACCGGATTCTGTCCTTTTGCTGCCTAGCGCTTCCGCCGCTGATGGGTGGACGGGATGTTCATGTCCTCGCGATACTTGGCCACCGTGCGCCGCGTAATCTGGATCCCCTGGGTCTGCAGCATCGCGGCCAGGTGGTCGTCGGTCAGGGGACGGCGTGGGTCCTCGTCCTCGATCAGCTTGCGGACCTTGCGCTTCAGCACCAGCAGCGGGGTATCTGCACCCTCCGGCCCGGCGGCACCCTCTGAGAAGAAGAACCGCAGCTCGATTACGCCCTGCGGGGTATGCGCATACTTGTTGGCCACCGCGCGGCTCACCGTGGAGGGGTGCACGCCGATCTCCTCGGCCACCTCCTTGATCATCATGGGATGCAGCGCCTCAATGCCAAGCTCCAGAAAGTCCTGCTGGCGGCGCACAATCACTTCGCACGTGCGCAGAATCGTGCTCTTGCGCTGGGCGATGTTGCGCATGAGCTGAAGCGCCGACCGGAACCGCTCCTTGACGTACTCCTTGACCTCTTTGTCCGTGCCCTCTGAGACGAGCATCCGCCGGTAGCGCTGGCTGAGCCGCAGGCTCGGCAGGTCCTCTTCGTTCATGCTCACAACCCACTCGCCGCCGCGCTTGGTGAACACCACGTCCGGCTCAATCAGCCTTGTCTGCTCGCGGTTGTAGAGGCGTCCCGGGCGCGGGTCCAGCGTGCGGATAAACTCGACGCCCGCCTCCGCCTCCGCCGGCGTCACCTGCACGGCCCGGGCCAGATCCTTGGCGTCGCGCTTCAGCAGCAGGGGCAGGTGGTGGTCCACGATATGCGCCGCCACTTCCATGCTGCGGCGCCGCTGGTCCAGCTGAACCTCCGCCTCAGCGTGGAGGACGGAATGCGAGCCATCGGCCGTCTTCCCGGAAGTATGGCGCGCATCCAGCTGCGCCAGTTCGTGCTGCTGGGCGGCAATCTGGATCAGCAGGCACTCGCGCAGATCGCGCGCGCCCACCCCGGCCGGGTCCAGGTGCTGCACCAGGTCAATGCCCCTTCGCACCAGGAGCAGCGCAGCGTCCTTGTCCAGTCCGCTGTTCTCTGAAAACTGCTGGAACACCTCCGCCAGTTCCTCATCGCTGGCCGCCAGGTAACCATCTTCGTTCAGGTTGCCGATGACGAACTCTGCCGCCTGCGACAGGGATTCATCCAGCGTCAGAGCTCCCAGCTGCCACGCCAGATGATCGGACAGCGTTGTGGGCTGCGAGAGAAAGTTCTCAAACGAGGGCCTTTCGTTCTCCTCATACTCGGGCTGTGTGCGATATCCGGGGTCCAGGTACTCCTGAAAGTAGGAACCAAAGTCGATCTCGTTGAACGG
>JAJYBT010000417.1 GCA_021778875.1 Acidobacteriota bacterium
GGAACTGGCTGCCGCCGCAATGGGCGCAGGTGACGCCGCTGGGCAGCAGGGCAGATGTCTCAGTGGTGTGCCAGGCCTCGGCGCCTTCGCGCTCGAAGAGGTCGATGATCGTGCGGTTCAGCGCGGGGTCGAGGATGGGCTTGTTGCAGTCTTCGCAGAGGAAGACGGCGATGGGCACACCCCAGATGCGCTGACGGCTGATGCACCAGTCCGGGCGGGTTGCGATCATGTTGGTGATACGCTCTTTGCCCCAGGCTGGATCCCAGACGACCTTATCAATTTCTTCCACGGTGAGTTGGCGGAAGGTTGTTTCGCTTCCGTCGGCGCGCTGGACGGGGGTTTCAAGGCCGATGAACCACTGCTCGGTGGCGCGGAAGATGACGGGATTGTGGCAGCGCCAGCAGTGGGGATAGGAGTGCTCGAGCGCGGCGGACGCCAGCAGGGCGCGGCGCTCCTCGAGCATGGCGATGATGATGGGGTTGGCTTCCCAGACCTTTTTGCCTTCAAACGGAGGCGGGGAAGCCAGGGGCCATGCCTCGGGGTCCACGTGAACGCGGCCCGCGGAATCGACACGGCAGGTCAGGTCGATCTGGTAACGCTGGCCGGTGTAGAAGTCGTCGGCGCCATGCGAGGGCGCGGTGTGCACGGCGCCGGTGCCGGTGTCGGCGGTGACGTAGGTGGCGAGGACGCCGAGGATGCTGCGCTCCAGGAATGGGTGATGGAAGGTGACGCGCTCGAGCCGGTTGCCCTTGAAGCGGGCAAGCTCATTGGTCTGGCCCAGCTGGCAGGAGGCGATGACCGAGGCGGCCAGCTCCGATGCCACGATGTAGACGGGGCCCTCCTCGGTGGCGAGGGCAACGTAGTCGAAGTCCGGGTGGAAGGCGACGGCCATGGACGCAGGAAGGGTCCAGGGCGTGGTGGTCCAGATGATGGTGTAGACCTCGCGGCCGGAGAGCGCCGGGTCGATAGCCGCCGCGTCGGATGTGAGGCGGTAGCGGACGTAGACCGAGGGGCTGGTGTGATTCTCGTACTCGACTTCGGCTTCCGCGAGGGCGGTGCGGTCGTGGATGCACCAGTAGACGGGCTTGAGGCCGCGATAGACGAACCCCTTCTCAAGGAAGCCGTAGAAGGCCTCGAGGGTGCGCGCCTCGTAGTCGCGGGACATGGTCTTGTACGGCTCGTCCCAGCGGCCAAAGCAGCCAATGCGTTGGAATTGGGAGGTTTGCAGATCGACGTACTTCTGGGCGTAGGCGCGACAGGCCTGCAGCACGGCGGGAGCCGGCATCTCCAGCTTTTTGCGGCCGAGCTGCTCGTCGACCTTGATTTCGATGGGCAGGCCGTGACAGTCGTATCCCGGGACGTAGGGAGCGTCAAAGCCGGCCATGGTTTTTGACTTGACGACAAAATCCTTGAGGCCTTTATTGAGGGCGTGGCCGAGGTGGATGGGGCCGTTGGCGTAGGGCGGACCGTCGTGGAGAAGGTATGCCGGCCGGCCCTGGCCGGCTTTGCGCAGCTCCTGGTAGAGGCGCAGAGACGCCCAGCGAGCCAGGCGAAGTGGTTCATTCTGAGGCAGATTTGCCTTCATGGGGAAGGCCGTTTGCGGCAAGCTTAAGGTGGCCTTCAACTCCGGCGCTGGAGACATCGTCACTCCCTGAAATGCTGCGAAGTAATTCATTTGTTAGTGTAAATGGCAGGGAAGTTTTTCGGTAACTCTGAGGCTACTTGTCCGTCTATTGAAATGAGCCACCCTGTCCTCTGGAGCGCACGGTCTTTGGAGGAGGTCAAGCAGAGCGCTCGAGTGCATCCCCGAGCAGACAATGACAGGCCCGGTCAAGCATAATAAACGGATGGGCCTGAGACGAAATGTGCCGTGAGGTGCAAGTGGAGGCGACAAGGCCCGCAGCGAATATGGCAAATGACGTACTGATCCAGTCAGAACCGGAGACTGAAGCTGTCGTGGACCCTAATGCAGGGCACGAGCTAGATGCGTTTCTGGGCAAGGCCTTTGAAGAGAAGCCCATCTGGGCAACGCTGTACGAGAGTATTCGCGACTTCTTTTTCCCGCCCCGGCTGCCTCCTCTGGAGCTGACTTCGAAGCCGATTCCGGTTCCGGACCGCATGGCGGTCAAGGCGAATCCGTGGGCGATTGGCATCTCCACGACGGTAAACATTCTGATACTGCTGGCCGCGATCTGGATTGGCATCCGGACGGTGGTGAAGATTGTGACCAAGCCGCAGCTGGACACCACCAATATTGATGTGGGCGAGTGGAAGCCGACGGCTCCCAAGGCGGGTGCGGAGGCAGGCGGCGGCGGTGGCGGCGGATCCCACGATATTGTGGACCCGACCAAGGGCAAGCTGCCGAAGATTGAGAAGGTTCCGGTGACGCCGCCGATGGTTCCGATACTGGAGCATCCGAAGCTTCCGGAGCCCCCGGCGATCAATGTGCAGCAGAACATCCAGTTGCCGGATAACCCGACGCTGCCGAATATCGGGGTGACGAAGTCGCCGAACGTTACGCTGGCCTCCAACGGCCAGGGCGGCGGTGCAGGCATGGGGAGCGGCTACGGCGGCGGCCTGGGCTCGGGCACTGGGAATGGATATGGCCCCGGCCAGGGCGGCGGCGCCGGCGGCGGGCTGTATCGCGTGGGTGGCGGAGTCTCAGCTCCGGTGCCGATCTTTCAGCCTGAGGCGGAGTTCAGCGATGAGGCTCGCCGGGCAAAGTACCAGGGCGTGTGCCTGATCTCTCTGATCGTGGATGCGCAGGGGAATCCGCAGAATCCGCGGGTGATTCGTGCGCTGGGCATGGGGCTGGATGAAAAGGCGCTGGAAGCAGTGCGGAAGTACAAGTTCAAGCCGGCGATGAAGGACGGTCGCACTCCGGTGCCAGTGATGATTACGATTGAGGTCAACTTCCGGCTGTACTAGGCTGGCGGGCAGATTGAGGACGGACGGGGCGAGGCGCCGAGGCGCTTCGCCCTTTCTGTTTCTGCGCAGGTGATGAGAATCAATCGATTTATTAGGGGCCACGGAAGGGATGGGTGTGGTACTCTTCGCTGTTCAAAACAAGTGGGAGGAGCGGCGATGCGGATTTGGGTATGCGTGCGGGTGGCGGGGTTGTTGCTGGCGGCGGGAGCGGCGTGTGCGGCCAGCGCACAGGTGGACTATCCGTTCCGCAATCCGGCGCTGGGCGAGGATGAGCGGATTGCCGATCTGCTGGGGCGGATGACGCTACAGGAGAAGGTAGAGCTGATGTCGGATCATCCGAAGTTTCCGCGGCTTGGGCTGGTCTTCTCCGGACAGGTGGAGGGGCTGCACGGATTGGCGCTGGGCGGACCGGCGAACTGGGGAGGACACGGCCTGCTGCCGGTGCCGACGACGACGTTTCCGCAGGAGAAGGGGCTGGGCGCGACGTGGGACCCGGCGCTGTTGAAGCAAGTGGCAACGCTGGAAGGATACGAGGCGCGCTACGACTACCAGAATCCGGTGATTCAGCGGGGCGGCGTGGTGGTGCGTGCTCCGAACGCCGACCTGAGCCGCGATCCGCGCTGGGGGCGCACGGAGGAGTCGTATGGCGAGGACCCATACCTGGTGGGAACGCTGACGGTGGCGTTTGCGCAGGGGTTGCAAGGACCTGATCCGAAGCACTGGCAGGCCGCGTCGCTGATGAAGCATTTTCTGGCGAATGAGAACGAGGATGGACGTGCGCACACCTCGTCGGATTTTGACGAGCGCCTGTTTCGCGAGTACTACTCGGTGCCGTTCCGCATGGGATTTGAGGAGGGCGGCGCGCGGGCGGTGATGGCGGCTTACAACTCGTGGAACGGGATTCCCATGATGATTCATCCGGTGCTGAAGGACGTGATGATCCGGGAGTGGGGCAACGACGGGCTGATCTGCACGGACGGAGGCGCGCTGGGGTTGCTGATTACGGCGCACAAGAGTTTTGCCAACAAGGAGCAGGGCTCGGCGGCGGCGGTGAAGGCGGGAATCAATCACTTTCTTGACACGTACAAGGACGACCTGTCGAAGGCATTGAAGGACGGACTGGTGACCGAGGCGGATATGGATGCGGCGCTGAAGAATCTGCTGCGCGTGTATCTGCGGCTGGGAGAGATGGACCCGCCGGGAGTGGACCCGTACGCGAAGATTGGCCTGGAGACGGATGGCATGGTGCCGCCGTGGGAGCGGGCATCGAGCAGGGAACTGGCGAGGCTGGCGACGGATGAGTC
>JAJYBT010000418.1 GCA_021778875.1 Acidobacteriota bacterium
ACGATAGTAGGTACGCATCCAGTAGGCGTGGTCGGCGCAGCCGCGCGTTGCAAGGCCGATGCTGAGCGAGGCGGCTTCGTCCTGCGAGTGCCAGTCGAGCACATTGTTGTCGCGCTTGTGGCGGTAGTGCAGGAAGCAGCGCACGGCGGCGAGGAAATCGAAGGCATATTCCCGGTCGCTGTGGGTGCCGTAGAGATTATTGCCGGCGGGTTTGGGCCAGGATTTGTTCTGGTGGAGCGAGTTCAGGAGGGCGAGCCATTGCGCGAGGTGATAGTCGCGCAGGCCGCCGGGACACTCCTTGATATTGGGTTCGAGGTGGAAGATGGTGTTGCCGAACTTGGCGTGGCGGGCGCGGGCAATCTCGGTGAGGTTCTGCACGATGACGTCCCACTCTCGCAGCGCAAGGGTGGGGAGGACATCGTTTTCGAGACGGCGATACAGGCCGAGGTCTCCGGTGAGGAAGCGGCGGTCGAGCAGCGAGATGGTGAACTCGAGATTGTCAGGGTTGACCTTGTCGCATTCCTTGAGGGTGCGGGTGGCGGGGCTGGCGCGCAGGCCGGCGTCCCACAGTGACTGGGTGACGGAGCGGAGGGTCTGGTGTGCGTCGCGCTCGGCGGCCTCGTTTGCGCAGAGGTAGAGGACATCGACGTCAGAGTGCGGGAAGAGCTCGCGGCGTCCGAAGCCTCCGGTGGCAACGATGGCGACGCTGGTGCGCTCTTTTTCCGAGGTGAGGCTGGTCCAGATTTTATTGACGATGTTGTCGACGATGGCGGCGCGGCGGCGTATGGCGGCGGCGCCGTCTCCGGTGCGCTCGAATGTCTGGCGCAGGTCCGCGCTCTCTTTTTGATAGAGATTCGACAGCGGCGGCAGTGGAGGTACGGGCGCGTTCATGGGCGTCACGAAGGTGCTGCTGATTCGAAGATGCTCATATACCAGCGTCGGGAGCGAGGACCCAGTAGCCAAAGGCTCGGAAGGGTGAGGAACATCATGAACGGCTGAGGCCGTTTCTTATAGGTGCTGGTGTGTTCGTACGCTCCAGATAAAAAGCCGCTGTGGTGGCCGCTGGTGGTTGCCGGCGGCCGATGCCTGAAAGTGTGCCATGTCGCCGGTTCAGGCCGAGGGCACAGGTTCAACTTCTGAGTTCGTTCCTAGAGGGCGGAGCTGCCGCGTTCGTCATTGCGAATGCGGATGGCGTCGTCGATCCTGGAACGGAAGATTTTGCCGTCGCCGATTTTTCCGGTACGGGCCGAAGAAAGGATGGCCTGGACGGCTTTTTCGGCGAGCTCGTCGGGCACGACCATTTCAAGTTTTACTTTGGGGAGAAGATCCACGGTGTATTCACGTCCGCGGTAGAACTCGGTGTGGCCCTTCTGGCGGCCGTGGCCGCGGGCTTCGAGGATGGTCATGCCTTCGATGCCGACTTCAAGGAGGGCGTCCTTGACGGCATCGAGCTTCGAGGGTTGAATGATCGCTTCAATCTTTTCCATATTTCCGTCTCAAATTCTCACAGAACCTGAACAAAAAAGAGTATCAGGTTTGTTGTTGCTACGAGGCGAATTCATAGCCTTCTTCGCCGTGCTGGGTAACGTCGAGTCCCTCGATTTCGTCTTCGCGCGTTACGCGGAGGCCGATGGTGAGGTCGACGAGCTTAAGCAGAATGAGGGTGCCGACGATGGAGATGGTCCAGGCTATGGCCACTCCGATGATCTGGTTGAGGAGCTGGTGCCAATTGCCGTCGATGACGCCGGAGGGCAGTGGATTGCCTTTCGCATCCTTATAGATTGGGTTGATGGCGCTAGTGGCGAAGATTCCGGTAAGGATGGCGCCGAGGGTACCGCCCGCGCCGTGCACGCCGAAGGCGTCGAGCGCGTCGTCATATCCGAACCAGGACTTAACCTTGACGACCATGAAGTAGCAGAAGAGGCCGGCGATGGCTCCGATGAGGAGGGCGTACATGGGCTCGACGAAGCCGGCTGCGGGAGTGATGGCGACGAGGCCGGCGACAGCTCCGGAGATGGCGCCGAGGGCGCTGGGTTTGCCGCGGTGGATCCATTCGGCTCCGGCCCAGAAGAGAGCGGCGGTTGCGGCGGCGAAGTGAGTGTTGATGAAGGCGCTGGTAGCGAGGGCCTCAGACCCGAGGGCGCTGCCGGCGTTGAAGCCAAACCAGCCGAACCATAGCAGGCAGGCTCCGATGAAGCTGAGGACGACGGAGTGGGGCGGCATGGCCTCGCGTGGGTAACCGATGCGCTTGCCGAGATAGAGCGCGCAGACCAGGGCGGAGACGCCGGAGGTGACGTGGACGACGGTTCCGCCAGCGAAGTCGAGGCAGGGGATCGGTCCGCCGAGAGCGGCGTTGAGCAGACCGCCCTTGCCCCAGACCATGTGGGCCATGGGCGAGTAGACGAAGATGGACCAGAGGGTAAGGAAGACGGCCATGGCGCTGAACTTCATGCGCTCGGCGAAGGCTCCGGTGATGAGCGCCGGGGTGATGATGGCGAACATCAACTGGTAGATCATGTAGGTCTGGAGCGGGATGGTGGACGAGTAGTCCGGATCTGGCTTGAGTCCGACGCCGTGCAGGAAGAGATGATGGAGGCCGCCGATGAAGGCAGTTCCGGAGTCGAAGGCGAGGCTGTAGGTGACGAACGCCCAGACGACGGTGATGATGCACATCATGGCGAAGCTCTGCATCATGACGGAGAGGACGTTCTTGCGGCGGACGAGGCCACCGTAAAAGAGTGCCAGGCCGGGGCCGGTCATGAGCAGAACGAGGGCGGCGCTGACGAGCATCCAGCAGTTGTCTGCCGCAGATTGTGCCTGGGCGACCTGGGCCTGCAGGCGAGCGAGTTGATCAGCTGCCGGAGCGGCGGCGGATTGCGCGAATGCGGCACATCCGGAAAGCATGGTGAAGACGAGGAAAATCCTCCCAAAACGAGAACGCATGACACTCCCAATAAGGTTGATTGCCGCCGTTTGCCTGTGTGCAGAGCGGTCGCTCGACATGGATCGATTCTGCTGGGTATATCTGGAGGCCGGGCGTCGTGGACCGGCGGTTGAGCAAGACGGATGATTTACTTTTACATGGTTTGCGGGAAATCGGGAAGGAATATTACTCGCGGAGTGGGAGCGAAATTGGCAGGGTTAGGTCTCAGGCGGGTCTGCATGCGGAAAGGGGCCTGAAATGGCTCTATTCACAGGGCAGCGGCGGTGCTAATCTCACTCGCATGGAAAAGATGGGGCTGTTCCTTTTGGCAGTGGTCTCCGTCTCCCCCCTGGCCGTATCCCAGACACATTCGCAGTCAACTGTTGCGCACGCATCTGCTCCTGCCGTCCACGCGGCGCGGGTGGTGACGCTTGGCAATTCGGTGGTGGCGCTGGATGGAACATGGAAGTTCCATCCGGGCGATTCGCCGTGGGTGAACGGCGTGCCGCTGTGGGCGCAGCCTGGGTATGACGCCTCCGGCTGGGCCACACAGAACCTGACGCCGAAAAACGGCGCGGTCGATTTGATCACGGGGACAACGGGCTTCGTGCCGGGCTGGACGCGGCAGGGGTATCCGAAACTGACTAGCTATGCGTGGTACCGGCTGCGCCTGAAGGTCGCTGATCCGGGTGAGCCGTTGTGGCTCAAGATGCCACTGGATGTCGATGACGTCTATCAGGTGTATGCGAACGGGAAGTATGTGGGGCAGTTCGGTGGCTTCTCGCGGCATCACGTGACTTTGTATTACAGCGAGCCAGAGTCTTTTGCGCTGCCGAAGCCGGGGCTTCACGGCGAGATGTTGCTTGCGTTGCGCTTCTATATGTCCCCGTCCACGCCTTTTAACGGCCCCGATGCGGGCGGCATGCATGCGCCGCCGGTGCTTGGGCTGGCGTCGACGGTGGGCCTGCTCCAGACAGCGGACGAGGATGTTGCGCTGCATCGGAATTTCAGTCAGTTTCTGCGAGAGTTCCTTTTTCTTCTGGTTGCACCGCTGGCGCTATGGGCCTGGCGCAAGAACCGGGAGGAGCGGGCATGGCTGTGGCTCTTTCTTGCTTCGGTGTCCGACATACTTCTCGGAATCATGTCTTCGCTCGCGAGCATGACGACGCTGATCACGATTGCGAGCGACACGATTTTCGATGTTGTGATTCTCAGCTCTCTTATCCTGGCTTTCTCGACGATGTTCTGGTGGAACTGGTTTGGGTTGCGCGAAATGCGCTGGATTCCTCGCGCCCTATGGCTGAT
>JAJYBT010000419.1 GCA_021778875.1 Acidobacteriota bacterium
CACGTCCCGCTCCAGCAACTGCCCCGCAATCTGCGCCACCATGTCAAAGCCCTTCTGCGACGCAAACCGCGACACAATCCCGATCACCGGCGTCGTATCCTGGATCCCCTCCAGCCCAAAGGCATGTAGCAGGTCCGCTCGGCACGCTGCCTTGCCGTCGAGCTTCTCCGGCCCGTAGTGAGCCGCCAGGTTGCCGTCCGTTGCCGGATCCCAGTGCGCGTAGTCCACGCCGTTCAATATCCCCCGCAGGTCCGATGCCCGCTTGAGCAGCACGCCATCCAGATCATGTCCAAACTCCGGCGTCTGAATCTCCTCCGCATACTTCCGGCTCACTGTCGTCAGCATGTCGCTGAATACCAGCCCGCCCTTCAGAAAGTTGAACGAGTCAAACTGCTCCACCTTGTCCATCGTGAACACGTCCCACGGAAACAGCAGCCGCTCCGTCGTCACCGGCGGAAACCACCCCTGGTACCCGGCGTTATGAATCGTCAGCACCGTTCCCGCGCTTTGCAGCATCGGGTCAAAGTAGTACAGCGTGCGCAGATACACCGGCAGCAGCCCCGTCTGCCAGTCGTGTACGTGGAACACCTGCGGCACGCCAAGCTGCTTAGTCGCCTCCAGCACCGCGCGGCAGAACAGCGCAAACCGCTCGGCGTTGTCCGGATAGTCTCCCGTCCGCGTCGTGTACAGTCCCTGCCGGTCAAACATCTCCGGACAGTCCACAAAGTAGTACTGCACGCCGTTCCGCCTCCCGCCGTCCACAATCCCCACAAACCGGTTGTAGTACTGGAACGGAATCGTGATAGAACGAATCACGTACTTCCACTCGCCCTCCAGGTGCGGACGCACCCCCGCATACAGCGGCAGATACACCGTTACGTCATGCCCCAGCTTTGCAATCTCCGGCGGCAGCGCGCCCACCACGTCGGCTAATCCGCCCGTCTTCACAAACGGAACACACTCTGAGGCCACAAACGCTATCTGCATGCATCGCTCCTTCGCGGTGGTAAGGGTCGGTTACTCCGGCCGCTTGCGCCGGTCAAAGGCCAAGTCTACTACGCCGTCACCCTGCCCTTGCATCCCTCGTCTGCTTTGCGTTGCTACATTTCGCATCGCGTGCCTGCGCCGCCTCATCCCAGTACGTATGCAGAGTCCCCAGCTGCTCGACAACCCCATCTGGCACTCTCTCACCACCGAGCACCGCTCCTTCGCGCTCGGCGACGCGCTAGCCTTGCGCTACCTGCCAGACATCGGCCCCCTCAGCGGCATCGCAGACCAGTCCCCGTCCAGCTACGCCGCCCTGCGCAAACTCGTCGAACCCGGCGGTGCCATCGTCCTCTTTCTCGCAGACCCACCCCGCATCCCCGCCGGTTGGCAGCTCATCCGCTACGGCATGCTCCACCAGATGCTCTACACCGGCGCGCCCGAGCCTGCGCCAGCATTGCCCGAGCCCGGCCTCACCCTCCGCCCGCTCGCGGAGCCGGACGTTCCCGCCATGCTCGACCTCGCGCACCTCACCCAGCCCGGTCCCTTCCGTACCCGCACCTTCCAGCTCGGCAACTTCTACGGCGTCTTTCAGGGCGACAAGCTTCTCGCCATGGCCGGCCAGCGCCTCAGCCTGCCCGAACACGCGGAAGTCAGCGCCGTCTGCACGCATCCCGATGCCCAGGGTCGCGGCCTTGCCCGCCTGCTCCTCACCACCGTCATGGCCGACATACTCCAGCAGGGCAAAACGCCGTTCCTCCACGTACTCCCGGACAACGACCGCGCCATCCGCGTCTATCAGGACCTTGGCTTCGCCCTGCGCCGCGCCTTTCACCTCACCGTACTGCAGTGCCAGCCCTGATCCCCCGCCGCCCATTCCGCTACCATCAAGAGAGCGATGCCCCCAAAGTCCAAGCTCGGCCAGAACTTCCTCCACGACGCCTCCGCCATTCAGCGCATCGTCGCCGCTCTCGGCGACTGCTCCTCCCGCACCGTCGTCGAAATCGGCCCCGGCAAAGGCGCCATCACCAGCCTCCTCGCCACCCGCGCCAAGCATGTGCTGGCCATCGAGTTCGACCGCGAGCTTGCCCTTCGCCTCCGCGACACACTTCCGCCCGAGCGCGTCACCATCGTCAGTCAGGATGTCCTCGATTTCGACTTCGCCGCAGCGGCCTCTGCAACCGGCGAGCGTCTCCTCGTCGTCGGCAACCTGCCCTACTACATCACCTCACCCATCCTGCTCCATCTGGCCGCCAGCCACGCCTCGCTCCAGAGCGCCGTGCTCATGGTGCAGCGCGAGGTCGCCGACCGCGTCGTCGCCGTCCCCGGTTCGCGCGACTACGGCTTGCTATCCGCGACCGTCCAGCTCTACGGGCCCGTCGAGCGCCTCTTCACCCTGCCTCCCAGCGCATTCTCGCCGCCGCCTCAGGTCCACTCCACCGTCTTCCGCTGGCACTTCGCGCCCCGCATTGCCGAGCTCCAGATAGACGAAGCCCCATTCCTCGCCTTCCTCCGCCAGGCCTTTGCCCAAAAGCGCAAGACCCTCGCCAACAACCTCCGCGCTGCCGGCTCGACTCCAGACCGCATCGCCGCAGCGCTCACGCAAGCAGGCGTCGCGCCGCAGGCTCGTGCGGAAACCCTCTCACTGCGCCAGTTCGCCGTGCTCTGGCGCAGCCTGAAAGCAGAAAGGGCTGCCTCGCCCAGCGAAGCAGCCCCTCCCATTTCGTAGTTGCAGTTCAGATTAGCGGTGTCCGCCGCCTCCGGACGGTGCGCCACCGCCGCCGCCCATGTGGCCGCCGCCTCCACCACCGCTGAAGCCGCCTCCGCCTCCACCACTGAAGCCCCCGCCTCCACCGCCGCTGAAGCCGCCGCCTCCGTGGGATCCGCCACCGCCGCTATATCCACCGCCGCCATGCGATCCGCCGCCATACGAGCCACCCGAAGGACGGCCCGCCGGCGCTCCGCCGTAGCTCGGAGCCGACGGACGGCCGCCATAGTAGCCGCCGTAGTTTCCCTGGCTCCGCGTCGGTCCGCCATACGCCCGCGGAGCAGCGTTCCATGTAGCTCCAGCCCGCCCGCTCGCCGGCGCAGCCGGATACATGCCATAGTGGACGCCTGCCGCTGTCCGGCCATTCACGCCAGCCGGTGCCGCAATCCTGGATCCGCCGCCAAACATGCCGTTATACATCGGCCGCGGAGCAATCGGGCGTACCGGTTGCACGGTCGTCCCGGCAATCGTCGCCGGAGTATTCCTCACCCGGATCGGCCCACCCTGCATGTTCTCGCGCAGCCGGTTGACCGAAATCACCGGATGCGGCTCATACGCGCCGCTCCGCACCGGCGCTCCGCCCACAGGTCTCACCGGACCGCCCCGCGGACGAATCGGCGCGCTGTAGTTCAGCGGAGCCGCGCCTACATTGGCCGACCAGGCGCCGCCGCCACCGTAACCCCACCACGGCATGCCACCGCCCGGCATCCAGCCCCAGCCGAATCCCGGGTAATAGTTCCACATGCCAAACTGGTACGGCAGATAGCCCCACGGCTCACACGAAGCCCACATGTAGCTGAAGGCCGGATTCCACGTCCAGCTTCCGCAGCCATACGGGTCCCATCCGCCGTTCATCGCCTCATACGGCGACCATACATATCCCTGTCCCGGCACGTCGTACCAGTTGCCATTGGCATCCAGGTCGCTCCACGCCGGATTATCACTGTTCGGCTGCGTATTCGAGGCCTGCGTCCGGTCCGCCTGCTGCGCCGTCAGCGCCTGGTCGCGGTCAGAGTTCCACGCATCCCACGAATTCGGCTCAATGTTCTCGCTCAGCGTGTACTTGCCCGCATCCGCCGGGCTCAGGCGAACGCTTTCGCCGCCGTGCAGGTCCACCGCCATCGAGTTGCTGCCGTCCAGATGCGCATTGCCCGAGAAGACCGCCAGTTCTCCCGGCAGGTTGTCCAGGTCCACGCGCACTACCGTAAAGCCGCTGCTTGTCACCGAGCTGCTGCCAAACTGCACCCGCATCTGCCCGCTCGCGGAGTTGCCCTGCAGCTCAAAGTAGCCAAGGCCGCTGTCCAACTCCACCGCCGTATCGTTCACATTGCCCTGCTGGCGCAACACGGTCAGCGTCATGGAGCTGTTTGGCGCCAGTCGCGCCACGCTGCCGTCTTCAAACTGCACCTCGGCACGGCCATCTTCGGCGGTCGTAATCCGGGTCCCCTCAAAGAGCGGCGTGTTGACCGG
>JAJYBT010000420.1 GCA_021778875.1 Acidobacteriota bacterium
CGGCCTGCCCATGTTCGGCCACGGACAGATCGAGGGCTTCACGGAAAAGTACGGCATGGAGTACCAGCGCCCGCGCTACGAAGAATCGCCGGACCCGTGGCTCGTCGAGCGCCATCAGCGTGAAATCGCACCCTTGCTCAAGCTTCGCTGGCTCTTTGCCGAAAGCAGCAACTTCCTGCTCTACGACTTCTTCACCCCCTCCGGCGCGGTGGACGAGAACGTCTTCGCCTACTCCAACCGGACGGGCAATACCAGCGCCCTCGTGATCTACAACAATCGCTACGGCTCCACGCACGGCACCCTCGATTTCTCCGCGGCTTATGCGGACAAGGCCACCGCGCAGTTCCGCCAGCGCCGCATTCAGGAAGGCCTCGGCGTCACCGGCGATCCCGGCGTCATCCTCGCCTGGCGCGATTCGCTCACCGGCCTCGAGTACCTGCGCCGCGCCAATGTCCTTGCCGAGCGCGGCCTCACGCTCGATCTCCACGCCTACCAGTCCCACGTGTTCCTCGACTGGCGCGAACTGCGCGCCACCGCCGACAAGCCATGGGATCGCCTCTGCGACCAGTTGAATGGCCGCGGTGTGCCCAGCCTTGACGAAGCGCTGGAGCAGCTGGAACTCCAGCCCGTCCACAGTGCGCTGCTGGCGCTGCTCGATCCGGACCTCGTGCGCCACATGGGCGACCTTGCCGAGCAGCCTGCCACGGTGGTCGCAGTCGAGCGCCACCACAATCGTGAGCGCGTTGAGTTCTTTGAGAGTGCCTGGCAGCATTGCGAAACGCTGCTGCAAGAGGCCCAGTCGGCCTATCTCTCTCGCGTCTCCGGACAAAAGCGGCCCGCCGCTGCGCCCACCAGCCCAGGCCTGCTCGGTCCCGCATTCCGCGAGCGCCTCCGCGCCGCCATGCGCATCCCCACCGTCGAGGCGCTCTTCTCCACGCCATGGACTGCTGCGGCCCGCCGAGTGCTGCCCAGCCCCAGCCCGCAACACACTGCCACCGCCATGTGGGGGCCCGTTCTTGGCTGGTGCGCCCTGGAGTTGCTCGCCGAGTCCATCGATGCCGAGCGTCCCGCCCACGCCGCACTGGATCTCTTTGACCGCCTCCGCCTGCGCGAGCCCTTTGCTCAGGCCTTCCAGGCCCTGGGCGATGAGGGAGAAGAAGGCTGGCGAGCCGCTGCGCGCATCAAGGTCGTGCTGCTCGCCGGCGCCGGAGTCCTTGCCGAACCGCAGCAAGCAGCCACTCCCGAACCGGAAGAAGAAGTTCCGGCTACTGCGGCCAAGGCTGCGGAACCAGCCCGTCAGCCCACCACGCCTGAGCCACAACCGCCGGAGGAGGAGGAGGAGGAGGAGCGCGTCACGCTTTCACCCGCTCTCTGGCTCGATCCGGACGTTCGCTGGCTCACCGGAGTACATCAGGCGGGCGAGCACAACTACCTGGTGCGCGAGCCCTATGAGGAACTGCTCTGGTGGATGCTCATGCCGTCTCTGCTGCGGCTCGCCGGCGAGGCCGCTCCCAGCCGTGCCGAGGCCAATCGCATGGCGAAGACGGTCGAGGAGGCCCTCGCCACCGCCGTTGCCGCCAGCTACCGTGTGGATGCGCTGCTGGGCGCGGAAGACACGCAGCCTGAGGCCGCGGCTCCTGAGGCCGAAGCCATCCCCGCAGATAAGGAGGAAGTGGAGGGGGAAGTCGCTTCCGCTCAATCCGTTAGCGCCGTGGAGTCCATGGCCGGCCAGTCGGATATCGAGGAGGGATGAGCGCTGTTGCATGCCAGGAGGTAGCGGGCATCACGAACTCGTGTGACCCAAAGCACATCCAATCGTTATGGCCAGGGTGGATTGTTCCCGTCGGACCCTTCTGCCGGAAGTGGTTGTCCATCCCGGGAGGTCTGTGCCACCGCGTTTCAGCCTGCATTTTTGTTTGGCAGAGCGCGTGGCGCAGATGCTCTCGAATCAGCTCGACCGGTTGCAGGGCGGTTCAGAATTGAGGACGGATCGATTGATGCTGCCTTCCGTGTTACGCCGTCCAAGTATATGTATGGTTGTTCCCGGTCTCCCATCTCATAAGCCTGTCATGCCCCAATCGCAGTGGGCATGGCCTGTCGATCAGCACATATGTGCCGGCTGCTGTGCCGGCGCCAAGTTTTTGAATGCAATCTGAGGTGTTGCATGAAGGGGATCTTTGTTGTTGGAGCCGGCCCTGCCGGAATGTTTGCCGCGCGGCAGGCCGCAATGGCTGGATACGATGCATTTATCTTCAATCGGGATATCAAGCCCGGTGGACTCGCGGAATACGGAATCTACCCCACCAAGGAAAAGATGAAGGCGGGGCTGCGCAAGCAGTTCGGCCAGGTGCTCGACATGCCCAACGTGCACTACTTCGGCCACGTGCAGGTGGGTGAGGACTACGACATCACCATCGATGAGCTGCGAGCCATGCGCCCCGCGGCCATCATCTTTGCCTGCGGCGCTCAGGGAACGCGCAAGCTCGGTCTGCCCGGCGAGGACGCAAAGGGCGTTTACGCGGCCAAGGACTTTGTCTACCACTACAACCGGCTGCCTCCCTTTGCCACCATGGACTTCTCCACTGGCAAGCATGTCGCCATCGTGGGCGTCGGCAACGTCGCCATCGACATCGCCCACTGGCTCCTCCGCGACGATCCCGCGCACGCTGCCGAAAGTGTCACCATCGTTGCACGCCGTGGTCCCGTTGAGGTCAAGTTCGACGAAAAGGAGATCGACTACGTTGAGCAGCACATCTCCAAGCCGGAGCTCGTTGCCGAGTTGGAGCGCGTGCGCGAGCGTTGTGCCCGCTGCAATCAGGACGTCTCCGCGGAAAAGCTCTTCGAAGAGCACTTCCGTCGCATGAAGAGTCCCGACTTTGTCTCCATCGCTCCTCGTCTCTCGTTCCGCTTCCTGTCCTCGCCCACGGCCATTCTTCCGGATGCCTCCGGTCGCATCGCGCACCTTGAGGTGGCCGAGAACGACCTGGTGCTCAAGGCAGACGGCAGCACGTCTGCGGTGTCCACGTCTGCGCGGTCCATCCTCGATGTGGACACGCTCATCTTCGCCATCGGGGACAAGCACGACGCGCACATCGGCCTGCCCATGGGTCCGGATGGCTACGCTACAGAGCCCGCCACAGGTTCCGCGGCAGAGCCCCACTTCGCCGTCTGGGACGCGCAGACCGCCAGCGCGCTTCCCGGCTGTTATGTTGTCGGCTGGGCGCGCAAAGCCAGCACCGGCCTGGCTGGAATCGCACGGCACGATGGCGAGTCCGGCGCAGCCAAGGCAGTGGAGTTCGTCAAGGATCAGCCCGATTCGCAAACCATCAGCAGCCGGCAGGTTCTTGAACGCCTGCAGGCCAAAGGGCTCACGCCCGTCACCAAGGCCGATCTGGCCCTGCTCGGCAAGGCCGAAGCGCGCGAAGCGCAGGCCCGCCAGCTTCCTTCCTTCAAGTTCAGTGACAATGCCGACATGTTCGCGGCCATCACTGGACAAAAGAAGGAGGCCGAGGAGGTCCAGCTCTCGCCCGCGGATTAAGCATTAACCGCGTGTACTTCGCAGCTTCAGTCAGCAAAAAGTCAGGGCCGCCACGCATTGCGCAGCGGCCCTGACTTTTTCTCTTCATCGCAGCATCTCACCCGCTTTAAAAGCCAGAAGGCCGTGCGGCGGCCACGCCAAACGCCCGCTCCAGCGCCAGGCCCACCTCCGCAAGCCGTCCCTCGTCGAACAGGCGTCCAATCAGCGTTACGCCATGCGGAACCCGCCGCGGAGCGGGGAGCTTCTTGGATGCTGGATTCGCGTCCGGCGCCCAGTCGCTGCGAATCTCCGTCACCTCCACAAACCCGGCGCGCAATGTAAGGGAAGGGTGCCCCGTGTAGTTCGTGATCACCAGCATCTCATCGCGTAAAGAGGGAACCAGCAGCAGATCCACGCTGGCCATCAGCTTTGCCATCTGCTCGGCCACCTTGCGCCGGAAGCGGTCAGCCTGCACAAAGTCCACCGCCGAAAGAAAACGCGACTGCCGAAACGTGTTGGGCCACGCATCCGGAGTCTGCATCTTCAGTTCGTCCACCTTGCGGCTCAACGTCAGCTCTTCAAACGCCGCCGCCGACTCGGCAAACAGGATCAGGTTCAGCGAGTCATACGGCCAGTCCGGCAGGGCAACCTCCACCGGAGTCATCCCCAGCCGCTTTACGGTCTCCAGCGCGGCGCGGTCCACA
>JAJYBT010000421.1 GCA_021778875.1 Acidobacteriota bacterium
CTTCGTCGTAGCTCTTCCATATCTCCTCGGCACAAAGAGCAGTGCGGCCAGGTTTGTTCACTTGCGCGGTCGATAGACTCATTCGAAGCGAAGCGCCTCCACCGCGCGGATGCGCATGGCATACAGGGCCGGATAGAGCGCTCCCGCCACGCCTGTGAGGAATGCCAGCAGAATCACGATGAGCATGACAAGCGGCCGGATCGAAACATCGACATAACCATCCAGCGCGGGGATGAGCTTCAATGCGAACAAGGCTCCTGTTCCGAAGGCGAGTCCGGACAATGCGCCGAGGATTGAAACAAAAGCGGACTCGCCGAAGATCATGGCGGCAATCTGCGTGTTGGAGAAGCCGCTGACGCGCAGGATGGCGATCTCGCGGATGCGCGTGAAGACCGACATGATCATCGTATTGGCGACACCAAGACCACCGAGCAGCAGACCGCAACCGCCAACGGCCCATGCGGTGGCTTTGAGAATCTTGAACTGCGAATAGGAGCGGGAGAACTCCGCATCTTCGAGAGCAATGAGGTTTGGATGCTTCAGCCGAACCAGGCTTTTGAAGGCCGCGGCATCATCCTTGCTGCGCAATTTGACGGTGACAACCGATGAGCCATCTTTATGAAAAAAAATCTGCGCGGCGCCGATCGGCATAAAGACGCCGCCATCCTCAAATCCATTGCGTGTCTTCAGGATGCCGATGACATGAAAGACTCCGTGGCCGATGGGCACGTGGCTGCCAACAGCGGCACCCAGAAAGTCCGCCGCGCGCGCGCCAAGAACAATGTCATCGGAATGTTGGGCGAAGTCTGCGCGATTTCCCGTAACCCACTGGGCCTGGCGAATGCGGGCATCTTCCGCTGTCACGCCAAAGCAGGTGATGATGGGATGGTCCGCGCTGGAAACAATGCCAAACAGGACCGGATCAGCGTGCGCCACGATCGGCCAGCGCCCAATCTCTGCGGCCACTGAAGACGGCACATTGCTGAAGAACAGGTCAGAGACATTGCGTTCGAAAACAATGATTTCGCTGTCGCTCGAAAGGATGCCTGAGAACATGCCGATGGCGCCCTGCAGGATGGTGACCACGGTAAGCATCGCAGCCACGCTGAACGCAATCCCGGCGATGCTGATGAAAGTGCGGATGCGATGCCGCTGCAGATTGGTGAGGATCAGCCTGAAAAAGATCATGCCTGCGCTCGCATGCTCATTTCGCAGGCATTCTCTGTTACGCGCATCAGTTCATCCTGCAGGTCGCTGCGGAGCTTTTCCAGGAAAGACAGCGGGGGCCTGGCAACAAGCAGGCGGCGCAACGTGAGATCGCCGAGGCGGATCAGCCTGTTGAGCCGGTCCACGGCGCCGGGGACGCCAATGGCCGCTGCGATGTTGGGCCGGCCCAGCAGGATGTCGCGAGCAACCGACTTGCCGGTTTCAGCCACGCACTGCAGCACGTCCTTCAGGTCGTCCACGATCTGATATCCGAGGCCCCAGCAGGTTGCGATGCGCTCAAGAAGCTGTATCTCGCGCGACGAAGCGCCAGCGAGCATGGCTGGCAGAACCAGCGTGAGACGGATAAGGGAGGCCGTCTTGCCGCTGGCGATGCGCTCAGTGGTCTCTCGGTCATGCGGCAGCGTTGCGTAATGCAGGTCAAGACTTTGCCCATTCAAAAGGCCCTCGACGCCCAGGCGCTGCTCAATATATGCCATCACCCGCAACCGGCTTTCGTCCGCGCCGCCCAGGAGGGCCTGCCAGGTGAGCGCATACGCGCGATTGATAAGGGCCAGGGCCGAAAGGATTGCGCCTGTCTCGCCGAATGCCAGATGCACGCATGGCGCGCCACGGCGGTGCGATGCATTGTCCATGCATGGCAGATCATCAAAAATCAGTGAAGCGGTGTGAAAGTACTCAAGTGCAATGGCAAGGCTGTTTGCGCGCGATGTGTCGAGTCCGTAGGCTGTTGCCACCTGCAGAACCAGGCGAGGGCGCACAAGGCTGCCGGGATTCTGAAGCACGTGGCGCAAAGCCGCCTCGAAATGGGGATCAAGATGCGCCGGCAGCGGCAGAGAGCAGCGAAAATCCTCTACCAGAGGCGCAGCATTCGATTCGTCTATGCCAGGGTCCGCCGGCACAATGTCCTCGCTATCTTCTTGTTTTCTAATGATTTCCTCGCGACCGAATCCAGTCTAATGGCCGTGCCGGCGCGAGCCGTGACGTGTATGCGTAAGACGCGGCCAAACCTGTTTGGCGAGCACCGCGGCCGATGGAAAATTCTGAGGCCAGATGACAATTTGTTCATCTACCGCGGCGACCGCCACCGGCGCAGACAGCGTTGCATCCATAGATGGCGTCGCGACTTTGATGACGGCCGCACAACAGGGAAGTGAAAGATTGTTCATTTTTTCCGCTCCACTTGCGTATCCCGAACAATTCCTTCACTTCAAGAGGCGACATGGGGGAAAATCTTTCACTGCATGCACTAATATCCTTTCATGCGACTTCTGCTTGTAGAAGACGAACACGACATCCAGACCTTTCTGCGGAATTCGCTGACAGAAGCGGGATACCAGGTGGATGCGGCTTCTGACGGCAAGAAGGCCGAAGGCCTCGCACTGGAGACACCCTACGACATCCTTGTTGTTGACCTCGGATTGCCCGATATCGATGGCATGAGTTTGATTCTTCGGATGCGCCAGATAGGGGTGACAGCTCCGGTGCTGATTCTTTCAGCGCGGCGCTCGGTCGATGATCGCGTCCGCGGTCTTGAACACGGTGGAGATGACTATCTGACGAAGCCATTTGCTCTGGCCGAGCTATTGGCTCGCCTGCGCAACCTGCTCAAGCGCAATAGCCCTGCCGGCAATGAGGCGACTCGCCTGCGCGTACTGGACCTGGAACTGGATCTGCTTCGCCGCGAAGCGACACGGTCCGGACAAATTCTGCAACTGACTCCGCAGGAGTTTGTCCTGCTGGAGTATCTGTGCAGAAACGCCGGGCGCGTAGTGACGCGCTCCATGATTCTGGACAAGGTATGGGGCATGCGCATCCAGCCGGACACGAACGTTGTGGATGTGCACATCTACCGGCTGCGCGGGAAGGTAGACGCCAGAGGCCAGCAACCACTCATACGAACGCTGCGGGGTGTGGGATATGTCCTCAAAGACCGCTAAGCCCGCCATGCGGAGCGCGGCGTGGCGCATCTCGCTATGGGCCACGCTTGCCTTTGCATGCGGCACCATGCTGGTCTTTGTCTTCCTGCACCGCTTCGTGGCCGATGATATTCAACGGCGCAGCGACGCGTGGCTGTTGGGAGAAGTGGCAGTGCTGGGCGATGTGGCAGAACAGACACCCAGAAACGCACTGTATGACCGCGTCGTGGGGGAAATCGCAGAACTGGCGAGCAAGGAAATTCCCAACAAACTGCTGTCTGAAACCAGCTCAAACGACTCGGTATTCTTCCTGCACACCAGCGGCAACGGCACGCCGACTTTGTGGGTTGGGGTAGGCACGGTTGCGCCTTTCCTGCACGCAATCCAGAAGACTGGAGTCCCCGAGGATCGCCCCGCAGACATTCAGGTAGAAGGCTATGCGGTGCCCTTTCGCGTGGCCTCAATGCGCATGCAGGATGGAAGCCTGATTTATCTTGGCCTCTCCGAGCGGGACGAGCTAAGGGTGTTGAGACAGCTCCGCTTCCGCTTCATTCTGCTCTGGCCTCTGCTGGTTCTTCTGGGATTTGCGATTGTCTTCTCTACCACCCGGCGCATGCTGAGTCGGGTGCAGAGGATTACCGAGGCCGCTTCGCACATTGGGCACACGGACCTGACCGCCAGAGTGCCCTCCGGCAAGCGCAACGACGAGGTGGGCCACCTGGGGCGCACGCTGAACCGCATGCTGGATCGCATTGAGAACTCGATGCATCAGCTGCACACCATTACTGACTCGCTGGCCCACGACCTTCGCAGCCCGCTGACGGCGATTCGCGGAAAGCTGGAGATGTCGCTCTCGGCACCCACGCTTGGCGAGCAGGCTGAAGCGGTGGTATCGGCAATTGAGGAATTGGACCGGCTGACGGAATTCCTCAACACATCACTCGACGTGGCCGAGGGCAAGGCGGACGCACTGCGCCTTTCGCGCAGTGATATTCAACTGGATGAGTTGCTGAAGGTCATGATCGACCTCTATGAGCCTTCAATGTCCGAAAAGAATTTGCGCGTCACCCTCCG
>JAJYBT010000422.1:0-594 GCA_021778875.1 Acidobacteriota bacterium
TGCTTTGCAGGCCGGTTTCTAATGCGGATGGTATGGGTACTGGCTGGGAATTGCAAGTCTTGTGCGGAGCAGGCGCGATGTGGTACGTTACGCGCCCTCTTGATTTGTGAACGAGATACAGAAAGGACTCGAGGCCCGCGCAGGCTGTGGCGCACCCAACGCGAAGTTATGAAGCGGTTTTGCGTTCTTCCTCGAGGACCTCATCGAGCAGTCCGCGCAGGCTGACGGCGCGCGCGTGCCCCTGGCTGGCATTGGCGCCGGTGGACTGCGCAAGCTCATCGGCAAAGTTGAGCGCGGCGAGCACGGCCACGCGCAGCGAATCCACCGTGCGGCCCTGCGCGGCCACAGCGCGCATCTTGGCGTCAACGCGCTCGGCCAACTGGCGAATGTGATCTGAATCCTGCCCGGTGAGGTGATAGGTCTGGTCGTAGATTGTGACGGTGGTGTAACCGGCGGCCTTGCCGCGTTTCTTTTCAGCCATGGACGACCTCACAGTTCAAGCGCATCGAGCTGCTGAAGCAGCCGCTCGACACGCTGGCGGACATGATCGCGCTCTGTACGCAGGGCGCGGACTTCCTCTTTGAGTTTTTCCAC
>JAJYBT010000422.1:604-4214 GCA_021778875.1 Acidobacteriota bacterium
TTCTGCGGCAACGCGGGCCTGCCGCTCGCGCTTGACCAGCTCAACCGCGCGGCGGATGCGCTCTTCAAGCGCGGAAAAATCATCGGCGCTGAGCGCCAGTGATGCCGGATCCTCAGGCTCTTCGGCGGACTCTTGCGACCGCTTCGGCTTCTCTTCCACTTCTGACTCCCAGAATGTCTGCGACATGAAAATCGACCTCCGCACGCGCCTCTACCCGTGCAAGTATAGCGCCAGACCATGCTGCCGCAGCCACTAAGTGCGCAGGCGTGCGCCTGTTTTGGCAACAGCGGCCACCACCTGCGCATGAAAGCTCTGCAACTCTTCCTCCCGCAGCGTGCGGTCAGAGGCCTGGAAGGTCACGCCGAGCAGCAGCGAATACTCACGCGCGCCGAGCTGCTTGTTGCGAAAGACTTCACGCACGCGCCACTCGACCAGCTCGGGCATCTGCAGGGCAGCCAGCGCCTGGTCAATGGTTTCCCACGTGATGCTCTCATCCAGAACGAGCGAAAAATCGCGGCGGACGGGCTGGAAGCGCGATATTTCGCGCCCAGCGGGCCTGCGCAGCGGCAGCTTGTAGAGCCGGTCGAGATAGAGTTCGCCAACAAGGACCGGCTCCTTGAGCTTGCGCGCGGCGGCCTCAGACGGGTGCAACTGGCCGAACCAGCCGACGGTTGCGCCTTCCACGGCGACGCGTGCCGCGCGATAAGGATGGAGCCACGCGGGCATGAGGCCGGCCTCCGGCGGGAAGCGGTCAAAGTAGATGGCCCGCGACTGAAAACGCGCCAGCACCTGCTCTGCGACGCCCTTGACGTCATGGAACTCGATCGAACGCGCGGAATGAAGCGGGCCCTGCTCCGGCAGCGCTCCGACGGCGCCAAAGGCCAGCGCGGGGCGCTCGTCAACTTTCTCTGTGCTGCCGCTGAACACGGTGCCCATCTCAAACAGGCGCACGTCGCTGACGTCGCGATGCAGATTGCCTGCAATCATGGCCAACATGCCGGGCACAAGAGACGGGCGCAGCATGCCTGCTTCCTCACTGAGCGGATTACCAAGCGGCACGGACTGGCCAGGCTGCGGCGCGGTAAGCGCGGCATCGGCGGCGGAGCAGAAGGTGCTGGAGATGGCCTCGTGAAATCCGGCGGCGAGCAGCGTGCGCCGCACGACGGCTTCGCTCTCTGCCCAGGGCAGCGCCCGCACGCCCTCGCCGAACGCGGGCAGCGTGTTGCCGAAGCGGTTGTAGCCGTAGACGCGCGCGACTTCTTCAATGAGATCGATGTCGCGCTCGATGTCGAGACGCCAACTGGGAAGCTTCACTTGCCATGCGGCATTCTCGGCCTGTGTGCGCGCGATGTTCGCGAGCTTGCAGCCGAGCGCCGTGAGCACGTTTTCGACGGTGGCGGCGGTGATGCCTTCCTTGTCTGTCGTAGTGCCGAGGATGCGGCGGACTTCGCTGAGCGCGAGAGCCACAGGCGCGCGCTGCACGGTGCGGGCCTCGAGAGCGGGCACGCGTACATCGACGAGGTCGCCCTCGATGACGCCGCCGTTGGCGAGCAGGATGCGGCTGACGATTGCGGAGGCCACGGGGGCGGCATTGAAGTCTGCGCCGCGCTCGAAGCGGTGGCTGGCGTCAGTGTGCAGGCCGTGGCGTCGCGCAGTGCGGCGGACGGCCATGGGCTCAAACCACGCGGCCTCGACGAGCACGTTGGTCGTGGCGGACGTAATCATTGTGTCCCAGCCGCCCATGACGCCGGCGAGCGCCAGCGGCTTTGCGTGGTCGGCAACGACGAGGTCTTCGGGGTCGAGCATGCGCTCGATGCCGTCGAGAGTTTTGAGCTTTTCGCCCTTGCGGGCGCGGCGCACGAGGATGCCGCCTTCGATCTTGTCGAGGTCGAAGGCGTGCGTGGGCTGACCCATGGCGAGCCACGCGAAGTTGGTGGCGTCAACGGCGTTGGAGATCTTTTTCTGCTCCAGGAGCTTGAAGTAGGAATCCACTTCAGCGCCGGGGAACCAGTCGCGCGAGTCGCCGATGGTGATGTTGCGCAGCACGCGCGCGGTGAAGCGGCCGCAGGCGTCTTCGGCCTCAATACGCACGGAAAAGTCCTGCGCGGACGGTGAATGTTTTGGGAGTGCGGTATCGAGAGGCGCAAGCGGCAAGCCATAGATGGCTGCCGCCTCTCGCGCGATGCCGTAGTGGTTCATGGCATCGACGCGGTTGGTGGTGATGTCCATCTCGTAGAGCGAGCCGTTGCCGGGGCCGAGCGAATAAATGCCTTCAACAGCGATGCCGCGCAGGGTAAGGTCTTCGGCGAGTTGCGCGTCGTCGACGGGGAGCGCGGGCAGATAGGCGCGGAGCCATTTCGTGAGAATTTTCATGCAAATTGCCCCAAAAAGCGCATGTCGCCGGCGTAGAACTGGCCTATTTCGCTGATGCCGTACTTCATCATGGCGATGCGCTCGACGCCCATGCCGAAGGCGAAGCCGGAGATCTTTTTCGGATCGTAGGCGGGTTGCTTTTCCGCGGCGAAGGCGAAGACGGCGGGGTCGACCATGCCGCAGCCCAGCAGCTCAATCCAGCCGGAGTGCTTGCACTTGCGGCAGCCCTTGCCGCCGCAAAAAATACAGCTGATTTGCACGTCGGCGCTGGGCTCGGTGAAGGGGAAGAACGACGGAAAGAAGCGCGTTTTGACGGACGAGCCGAAGAGGGCCTTCATGGCGTGGTCGAGCGTGCCCTTGAGGTCGCTGAAGGTGATGTTGGTGTCGACGCAGAGACCCTCGACCTGATGGAAGATGGGCGAGTGGGTGGCGTCCTGGGCATCGTTGCGGTGGACTTTGCCGGGAATGACGATGCGCACCGGAGGCGCCTGCTGCTCCATGGTGCGCATCTGCACGGGCGAGGTGTGGGTGCGCAGGAGGAGGCGGTCGCGCTGGGCGCGGCGCTCCTGGCCGGCGACGACGAGGGTGTCCTGGGTGTCGCGGGCGGGGTGGCCGGGCGGAAAATTCATGCACTCGAAGTTGTAGAAATCGGTTTCGACCTCGGGGCCTACACCGACCGAATAGCCGAGCGCGGCGAAGACGGCGACGATTTCGTTCAGTGTTTTCGTGATGGGGTGCTCGGCGCCGGTGAGGCGGCGGGCGCCGGGCAGGGTGATGTCGATGGCTTCGGCGGCGAGGGCAGCGTCACTCGGACCCGCGCCCAGAGCGGTGTCGAGGAGGGTTTCGACGAGGGCCTTGAGAACCTTGAAGCGCTCGCCGACGGGCTTTTTGGCGGCAGGCGGCGCGGCTTTGAGCCAGCGGTCAGAGACATCCTTGAGCAGCCCCTGCTTGCGACCGAGCCACTGTAAACGAAAAGCCTCAACTGCTTCAGGAGATGAGAGCGCGGAAGCGCCGTCGCGGGCCTGGCGCTCCAAAGCGGCGAAGGCGTGGTCGAGGGCGGCCTCGTCAAATGCCGCGAGATTGGGAATGGGTTCGTTCGTCATGCGTAATGAACAGGATAAACCATTGCATGGAGCGGCGATGCGGCTGGTGCGCTGGCGCGAAGTATGCGCCGACGGCGGAAATAATCTGCAAACTTTCTGTGGAAAAGAAAAATAAATAGGGGGGGAGGGGGGGG
>JAJYBT010000423.1 GCA_021778875.1 Acidobacteriota bacterium
AATCATGCCGCAGAATCTGCTTGAACAGTTGCGCAAGTTCACCGTGGTGGTTGCCGACACCGGCGACATTGAAGCGATGGAAAAGTTTCGCCCGCAGGACGCCACAACCAACCCCTCGCTGATTACCGCCGCGGCGCAGATGCCGCAGTACCAGCCCATTGTGGATGGCGTGCTGAAGGATGCGCGCAACGAACTGGGCGAGAGCGCTACCGACCAGGCCGTGGCCAATCTCGCATTCCAGCGGCTGGCCATCGCCTTCGGCAAAAAGATTCTGGCCATCGTGCCGGGCCGCGTTTCGACCGAAGTGGACGCGCGCCTGTCCTACGACACCGAGGCCAGCATCAAGCAGGCTCGCGCGATTATTGCGCAGTATGACGCGGCAGGCGTTGGCCGCGATCACGTGCTCATCAAGATTGCGTCCACGTGGGAAGGCATTCGCGCCGCTGAGGTGCTGGAGAAGGAAGGCATCCACTGCAACCTGACTCTGCTGTTCGGCATGCACCAGGCCATCGCCGCGGCCGAGGCGGGCGCAACGTTGATTTCGCCGTTCGTGGGCCGCATTCTCGACTGGTACAAAAAAGACACGGGCAAGGATTTCCATGGCGCGGACGATCCCGGCGTGCAGTCGGTGACCAGGATTTACAACTACTTCAAGAAGTTCGGCTACAAGACCGTGGTGATGGGCGCGAGCTTCCGCAACATCGGCGAGATTACCGAGCTGGCCGGCTGCGACCTGCTTACCATCTCGCCGCAATTGCTGGCCGAGTTGGAATCGACTGAAGCGGGCCTGCCGCGCAAGCTTGATCCCGCTGCGGCCGCAGCGCTGCCGATTGAAAGAATCACTGTGGACAAGGCAACATTTGACCGCATGCACGCCGCAGACCGCATGGCTACGGACAAGCTGAAGGAAGGCATTGAAGGCTTCTCTGCCGCGCTGGTCAAACTGGAAACTATGCTGGCAAAGCGTCTGGCGGAGCTGGAGTCGCGCACGCCCGCAACCGTGTAAGCGATGGTGCAAAGCACACAGCAAGGGCAGCCCGCGCGGCTGCCCTTTACGCTTGCGCGCCCATCGCGCCCTTCGCAATCGCAACGCGACTCTGCCAACAAAGTCATCTCACCCTCTTGGCAAGCGCAACAATTCCATGTATTCCAGTGTTTATACCGAGTAAACAGGGCAGTGGCTGGCATCCCCGGATGCACGCTGCACATCGAGCCGGCCAGTGCCTCACAGCAGACCGGCTGCGCGTGCAGTCACGGGAGGTGTGTATGCAGACAGAAGCTCATCCGCTCGAACCCTTCTTTCAACAGGCGGTTCGCAACAGCTATGAGGGCAAGCTGGGACTGCACGATCCGGACGTGACGGACTATGTGGCGCATCTGCTCTGCGAGTTCACCGAGGCAGACCATCTCTACCAGTTGCGTGACGCAATGGGCCGCCCGGTGGAGGATCTGGACGCCATGCTGGCGGCCGCCGACCCTGTCAATGGCAGCGCAACCTCGTTTGATGCCGAGCGCGCAGTGCGCAAGTACATCGGCGACTATGCGCTTTTTGTTGGCGGCATGTATCCCGAGGCGACAGTGCCAGGGCGGGGCCATCGCGGTCCGCGCCCGAATCTTGGCGAACTGATCGAGGCCGGCAAGCAAAGCTACTACATCGTGAGCCAGTTCAACCTGTTCGAGTATGAACAGGAAGCGCCTCTTTTTGCTCGTCTTTCTGACGGATTCGAGCGCTGCCTTCTGGGGCTGACGCTGGTGCGCGACGAGCTGGGCAGGCGCAAGGCTCCGATGCTGCCGCATGTGAACTAGGTCTTTGACCGCGTGATTTTGTTTCTTGAGTGCATGCTTTCCCAGGTCTCAAAATCGAGACCTGGGGCACCCAGAGTTGGTACGACTTCAAGCGGTCAAATACCTAGTGGCGCCCGCCGAAGACAGGGCCATGTTTGAATGGCGCCAAGACGAGCCGATTGGTCGGCGCCCCAGGGGGAGATGTCCTCTACAAGATGTAACGGCTCAGGTCCTGGTCCTTCACGATGGTCGCGACCATCTGCCGCACGTATTCCGGGGTGATGGTGAAGACCTTCTCCGGGCCGGAGGCGGTCATACGCTCCGAATAAGGCAGCGGCGAGGAAGCCTCGGTCTCGATTGCCCGCGAGAGCGTCGCGGCGGACTCGGCGTCGGGTGTGCGGCGAGCCACGTCGGGAGCGAGAAAGCTCACATCCTCCAGCACGCGCTCCATGATGGTGTGCAGGCGGCGCGCGCCGATGTTCTCCGTGGTCTCGTTCACCTTGAAGGCAAACTCCGCCATCTCGCGCAGGCCTTCGGGCGCGAACTCCAGGCGCACGCCTTCGGTCTCAAGCAGCGCCGTGTACTGCTTGGTGAGCGAGGACTTGGGCTCCGTGAGAATGCGCAGAAAATCCTCGACCGTGAGCGACTTCAGCTCGACGCGAATCGGGAAGCGCCCCTGCAGTTCCGGAATCAGGTCGCTTGGCTTGGAGACATGGAACGCGCCTGCGGCGATGAAGAGGATATGATCGGTGCGCACCATGCCATAGCGCGTATTCACCGTGGTGCCCTCAACAATGGGAAGAATGTCGCGTTGGACACCCTCGCGCGAAACGTCGGGGCCGTGTCCGCCTTCGCGGCCGGCAATCTTGTCGATCTCATCGAGGAAGATGATGCCGCTGGACTCGACGCGCTCGGTGGCCACGCGGTTCACCTGGTCCATGTCGATGAGGCGGCCTTCTTCCTCCTGCACGAGATAATCGAAGGCGTCGCCCACTTTCATTTTGCGCTTTTTGGTGCCGCCTCCGAAGATGTTGGGCAGCATGTCCTTGAGGTTCATTTCCATGTCCTCAAGGTTCTGGTTGCTGATGATGCCGAACTGCGGCGTGCCGCGCTCTCTCACATCGAGCTCAACCATGCGGTCGTCGAGCTTGCCCTCGCGGAACTGCTGGCGGAGTTTCTCGCGCGAGCGCTGATGGCTGTCTGCGCCGGGCAGGGAGAGCTGGCCCTCCTGCGCGGGCGGCGTGGCGGGCGGAGGCGGCAGCAGCACGTCGAGCAGGCGTTCCTCGGCGTTCATCTCGGCCTTGTCCTCGACTTCTTCCAGGCGCTCCTCGCGCACCATGTCGATGGCGATCTCCACGAGGTCGCGGATCATCGATTCCACGTCGCGGCCCACGTAGCCCACCTCAGTGAACTTTGAGGCCTCCACCTTGAGGAACGGTGAATTTGTGAGCCGTGCCAGCCTGCGCGCAATCTCGGTTTTGCCCACGCCCGTTGGCCCGATCATGATGATGTTCTTGGGCATGATGTCTTCAGCCAGGTCGGGCGGCAGCTTCTGGCGGCGCTGGCGGTTGCGCAGCGCAATGGCCACGGCGCGCTTGGCGGCGCGCTGGCCTACAACATGCTTGTCGAGCTCGGCGACGATCTCGCGCGGCGTCATCTCGTCGAGCGCGAGTTCCTGTTCTTCAGCGGATGCGGGCAGATAGATGGCCATGATCAGGTGGGATGTACGGAAACGCTCCGCTAGCCCTTCAGCTCCTCAATGGTGACATGGTCGTTGGTGTAGATGCAGATTTCGCCGGCAATCTTCATTGCCTTTTCGGCAATCTCGCGGGCGGTCAGGTTGGTGTTTTCCATCAGCGCGCGCGCGGCGGCGGTGGCATAACTGCCGCCTGAGCCGATGGCCGCAATCTGCTCATCGGGATCAATCACGTCGCCTGAGCCTGAAATCAGAAATGTCTGTCCCTGATCGGCCACCACCAGCAGCGCCTCAAGGTTGCGCAGCATCTTGTCGGTGCGCCAGTCCTTGGCCAGCTCGACGGCGGAACGGTTCAGGTTGCCGGCGTACTGCTCCAGCTTGGTCTCGAAACGCGCAAAGAGCGAGAAGGCATCCGCGGTGGAACCGGCGAACCCGGCTAGAATCTTGTCCTGATAGAGGCGGCGAATCTTCTTCGCCGAGTGCTTGAGCACGTGATCGCCCAGGGTCACCTGACCATCGGCAGCCATCACCACCTGGCCGTTGCGGCGCACACAGATGACTGTGGTGGAACGGATGCGGGGACGCTTTGCGGGTGTGGAAGCTTTGCGAGATGCCAAGAAAACCCTCCGGAATTGCGACGTCCGGCAGGCCGGAAATCTTCAAACACGCAGTCATCAGTATAGGGCAATTTGGCGGGCGGGCATGGTTTTCGCGCAGGCGCGT
>JAJYBT010000424.1 GCA_021778875.1 Acidobacteriota bacterium
TGGAGGGGAGCCGATTTGTGCGGGCGTGTCTGCGCAAGCCGGTGGACCGGACGCCGGTGTGGTTTTTGCGGCAGGCCGGGCGCTACATGCAGGAGTACCGCGAGGTGCGGAAGCACCACACGCTGGTGGAGATCTGCAAGCAGCCGGAGCTGGCCGCGGAGGTGACGATTACCGCGGCGGAGAAGCTGGGCGTGGATGCGGCGATTATCTTTGCCGATCTGCTGCTGCCGCTGGAGCCGATGGGGTTGCCGTTTGAGTTTCAGGCGGGCGAAGGGCCGGTGGTGCATCACCCGGTGCGGACGGCGGAGGACGTGAAAGCGCTGCGGACGGACCGCGCGGCGGAGCTGGGCTATGTGGCGCGGGCGATTGAGAAGGTGGCGGCGCACTTTCACGAGCGGCTGGGCGTGATTGGGTTCTGCGGCGCGCCGTATACGCTGGCCAGTTACATGATTGAGGGCGGCGGCTCGCGGAATTACATCCACACCAAGCGGATGATGTATGGCGACACCACTGCGTGGCGCAGCCTGCTGGACAAGATTGTGACAGTGCTGACGGAGTATTGCCACCTGCAGGTGCTAGCGGGCGCAGACGTGATTCAGATTTTTGATAGCTGGGTGGGGTCACTGTCGCTGGCGGATTACAAGGACTATGCGTTTGAGGCGAGCAAGCGGCTGGTGCGCGCGGTGCAGGCGATGGGCGTGCCGGTGATCTACTTTGGCGTGGAGACGGCGGGGCTGTTGGGCACGATGGCGGAGACAGGCGCGGACGTGATGGGGCTGGACTGGAGGCAGCCGCTGGACGAGGGCTGGCGCGCGGTGGGCCACGGCCACGCGGTGCAGGGGAATCTGGACCCGATTACGCTGTTTGCGCCGCCGGAGGTGCTGGAGCTGCGTGTGAAGGAGATTTTGCGCGCGGCGGGCGGACGGCCGGGGCACATCTTCAACCTGGGGCACGGAATTGTTCCGGGGACGCCGGTGGAGAATGTGCAGGCGGTGGTGCGGATGGTGCGGGAGTTCCGGCTGGAGGACGCGGCGCGTGGCTAAAGAGGCTGTGCTGCTGCTGGCGCATGGGACGCCGGAGACGGTGGAGCAGATTCCGGAGTATCTGCGCAATGTGGTGAGCGGACGGCCGCTGCCGCAGGCGGTGATTGAAGAGATTCAGCACCGGTATGCGCTGATTGGGCGGAGTCCGCTGACGGAGCTGACGCTGGAGCAGGGGCGGATGGTGGAGGCCGCGCTGGCGCAGGCGGGCGAAGCGGTGCGCGTGTATGTGGGGATGCGCAACTGGCGGCCGTATATTCCCGATGTCGTGAAGCAGATGCGTGCGGACGGGGTGGAAGCAGCGGCGGTGATTTGCATGGCGCCGCAGAACTCGCGCACGAGCGTGGGACTGTATAAGCGGGCGACGCAGGCCGAAGCGGGGTCGATGCGGATTGATTTCACAGAGGGCTGGGCGCAGCATCTGCTGCTGGCGGAGGCTTTTGCGGAGCGACTGCGGGCAGCGATGGCGCGGCTGAAGGCGGAGACGGGCGAGGCGGTTCCCGTTTTGTTTACGGCGCACAGCGTGCCGTGCCGGACGATCCAGACGCCGGGGGCGAGTGAGGGCCAGCCTCGGCATTGGCCGGGTGCGGGCGTGGACCCGTATGCCGAGGAGGCGAAGCACACGGCGGCGCTGGTGGCCGAGAGCGTGCCGGAGATTCCGCGGTGGTGGTTTGCGTTTCAGAGCCAGGGCGCGAGCGGCGGGCCGTGGATTGGGCCGACGGTGGAGGCGACGCTGGATGCGATTGCGGCGGAGGGCGTGAAGACACTGCTGCTGCAGCCGGTGGGCTTCTTGTGCGACCACGTGGAGATTCTGTATGACGTGGATATTGCGTTCAAGGAGTATGCGCGGAAGCTGGGCGTGCGGCTGGAGCGGCCGGAGTCACTGAATGCGTCGGCAAAGCTGGCGGAGGCGGTGGCGGAGCTGGCGCGCAAGGGGCTTGATAGGCTGCGGGGGTAGGAGATTGCGGAGTGTCAGGCGGAACGTGGGGCGACTGGTGGCGTTAACGGAAGACCCGCTCATCGCGATGAAGCCGCGATGAACGGGGCACAGCTTTCGATCACTCAACGCGCTAACTCGGGGCGATGAGCGGGCTACCTGCCTGGGAGCCGGAGGTGGAACGTGAGTTCGACCGGCTCATGGAAGAGCCTCTTTGAAGAGATCTGCCCCTCTGCCGATCTGGCTTCTTATTTCACTTGATTTACGGCGGCAGCAATCACGTGCGGAATCTGCACCCTGTGTCTCCTGATAAAGAGAAGATACAGCGGGCAGGCCAGTGCGATGAGCACCAGCGTAAAGAGCGCATCCTTGAGATCGGCTACAACGACTGCGACGAGGAAAGCCGCAGAGGCCAGCAGGACGGCCAGGTTCGACCATGGGTAACCCCAGACTTTGAATGGCCGCGCCAGAGTTGGCTCCTTTTTCCGCAGGATGAAGAGGGCCGTGAACCCTGAGACGTAATTGGTTACGACGAGAACAGAAGCAATGCCGATGAGTGTGTCGAAGGTGCCGCTCAAAACCAACGCAGCGGATAAGAGCGTTCCCACCAGCAGTGCAGATGTCGGGGTACCGCCTGCATTGATGCGCTCAATCCAGCGGGGCATCATGTGATCGCGCGCCATGGCAAACAGGATGCGCGATGCGATCATCGTATTGGCATTCATTGTGCTGGCCGCCGCGACGAGAGAAATCAGCAGGATGAATTGTTTTCCGTGAGGACCGAGGACGACCATGGCCGCATCCGCTACGGGCATGTGGGAGCCCGCAAACTGGCTCATGGGTAAGACACGGAACAGGGCGAGATTGACCAGAATGTAAATCGTCGCGCAAGCCAGCACGCCGCCAATCGACGCGCGGGGCAGATTTTTTGCTGGATCTTCATCTTCCTCGGCAAAGTAGATCGCCGCGTACCAGCCGTCGTAGCTCATGATGATGGCCTGCAACGACAAGACAAGTGAGAGCAGGAGGCCACCGCTTGCGGCGGTGATTTGCTGGGGTGCAACATTGGCATGAACAGCGCCTGGATGTGCGACCATGCACGCGGCGACGAATGCGACAAGGGCGAGAGCCTTGAGCAGGCTTGTGAGCTGCTGAGCCCGGCTCCCCATACGAAGCCCCAGCCAGTTGAAGAGAGTAAGAATGCACAAGACAGAAACGCCCAGCAGCTTCCCATAGCCCTGCAATGCGGGCTGCAACTCGGCGGCGAACTCGCCGAACGCAACGGCGAGATAGCCGTTCGAGACTGTCTGGGCTATGGCATCGCTGCATCCTACGAGGAATCCGGCCAAATCTCCCATGGCTCGGCGTGAATAGACATACCAGCCGCCAGCGAATGGAAGCATGGTTCCGAGCTCGGTCACCGAAAGTGTGCAGACGAACGCATAGACGCCGCCCAGGATCCAGACTGCGAGAATGAGGCCGTAGCTTCCCAGATGGCCTGCGACCTCGCCGGGTGTCCGCAGAATGCCGGAGGCAATCGTTTCGCCGACGATGACAGCAATACCGAAACCCACGCCAAGAATTCGCAGAAGGTGACCCTTCGGCTGCGAAGGACTTACGCGTGTTCCCGATGGCGCAGCGGGGATGCCCACACGAAACTCCGTGATTTGGAAGAAGCAGGGGAAACTGGCAGGGTGAGGGTACAGGTGGGCAAAGAGCTTCGTCAATCGAAATCAGGTCTGCCCGCAGAACAGCGCAGGGTGGCCTCAGGTGGCAGAAGTTTGTCCCAGGTGCACACCGACTGGCGACGCTGGCGCGCAAGGGGCTGGGACGGCTGCGAGGGTAGGGGGGCTCGCGGAGTGCAGGGCTGGGACGCGGGGGCAACTGGTGGCGCTAACGGAAGACCCGCTCATCGCGATGAAGCCGCGATGAACGGGGCACACCTTTCATTTCTATGGGGCACGACCTTAATGATGGGGCCAGGCCGGCTACTGGCGGAGGAGGTTTTTGGCGAGGAAGAAGACGTTGGCGGGGCGCTCGGCGAGGCGGCGCATGAAGTAGGGGTACCACTCGCGGCCGAAGGGTGTGTAGACGCGGACGTTGTAGCCCTCGGCGATGAGGTTGCGCTGCAGGTCGCGGCGGACACCGTAGAGCATTTGGAACTCGAACTTACCGGGTGCGATGTTGTGGGCGGCGGCGTAGGCCTTGGCGGCGGCGATCATGGCA
>JAJYBT010000425.1 GCA_021778875.1 Acidobacteriota bacterium
AGAGCTGGTGGGCGTGGACTTCGGGCTGCTGCGCGAAGTGGAGAAGATCAACAACGAGCAGCGGGAGCGCTTCTTTCAGAAGGTTCGTTCGGCGCTCTGGACCTTTCGCGGGAAAAGAATCGGCGTGCTCGGCCTGGCGTTCAAGGGCGGCACGGATGACGTGCGCGAGTCGCCCGCGCTGGACATTGTGCGGAAGCTGCTGGAGGAAGGATGCATTGTGAGTGCCTATGATCCGGCGGCTGAGCTGCGCGCAAAGGAAGCCATTCCGCCCTGCGAGCAGATGCGCTATGTGGACGATCCCTACGCGGCGGCGCAGGACGCGGATGCGCTGCTCATTCTGAATGACTGGCAGGAGTTTGCCGACCTCGATCTCAACAAGCTGCACTACACTCTGCGCTATCCCATCGTGATTGACGGTCGCAATCTGTTCGACCCCGCTGTGATGCAGCAGCGCGGATTCACTTATCTCAGCGTGGGCAGGCCAGGGCTTCCTCTGCAGCCCGAACCCGTGACGCCTGTGCCCTTGACGCGCTAAGTAGCGCGAGGGCCCGGGATCAGCGGAGATAAACGGCATCGGCCTGATATGAGGAATGCTCGAAGAGCAAATGGAAAAGAGACTGCGCGTAGGCTTCGTGTCCATCGAAGATGCATCGTCGGAGGCCAGTTGGTCTGGCACACCGCTGAACATGCTGCGCGCGCTGCGCAGCTCGCCGGGCGTGGATGTCGAAGTGATCAGCCCTCTGCGGCGGTCATGCAGGTGGCTCTATCTTCCTTTCAAGCTGTGGTCCGGCCTGACGAAAAAGACATTTGAATGGAGGCGGGAGGGACTGAGTCTTCGCTGTTTCGCTGCGCAGATTGAACCCGTGGTTCGCAGAAAAGAACTGGACGTAATCTTTTCCACGTCGTCGATTCCCGTCGCGCGGCTGGCACCATCCATTCCGGCGGTCTTCTGGACGGATGCAAACTTTCACACAATGGACGGCTACTATACGCAGAACCTTTCGTCGCGCACGCAAGCTTCGGGCCGTCGCCAGGAAGAGGCAGCGCTGCGGCGCGCTGATTATGCCTGCTATGCGTCGCACTGGGCCGCGGATGGCGCAAAGATGTTCGCCGACCGCGAGCGCGTGAAGGTGCTGCCCTTCGGTCCCAATCTGCTCATCCAGCACACGCGGCAGGACGTGGAGAGGTGGATTCGCGAGCGCCGCGAAGCAAGGCCGCAAAGTTGCACTCTGCTGTTTGTGGGCAGGAACTGGGTCCGCAAAGGCGGCGCCATCGCAGTCGAAACCGCGCGCAAACTCAATGAGGCAGGCATCGCAACCACACTGCGTCTGGTTGGCTGCAATCCTCCAGGCCCGTTGCCGCCTTTTGTTGAAGTGCTGGGCCACATCAGCAAGAGCGAGCCGCAAGGCTACAAGCGCCTGGTTGACTTGTATCGCACATCGGACATCCTCATCCTTCCCTCGCGCGCGGAGCCGTTCGGCATTGTTGTCGCCGAGGCTGCCGCTTTTGGGCTGCCTGCGCTGGTCACGGCTTCGGGCGGGTTGGCTGAGACGGTGCAGGAAGGCAAGAGCGGGTTTCGTCTTCCCCTGGAAAGCGACGCCGCGCTCTGGGCTGAGCGGGCAAAGACGATTCTGGACGCATACGCCGCATTCGCGAGCCATGCGTACAACGAGTTCGAGAATCGCCTGAACTGGAGCGCCTCCGCGCGTTCTCTCGTGGAACTCCTGCGACTCGCGGCGCAAGAGAAAAGTCGCACAATGAAAATCGCCTGACGCGCCGCGTGGCCTGCAACAGCAACCTGAACCTATGATTTGCAACTCATACGATTTCATCCAAGCACGACCAGCCCACAGGACCAAGGAGCATACAAAATGAAGCGAGCTCTCATTACAGGCGTTACGGGGCAGGATGGCGCCTATCTGGCTGAACTCCTGTTGACCAAGGGATATGAGGTGCATGGCATCAAGAGGCCCACCTCGCTGTTCAATACGGATCGCATCGATCATCTTTACGAGGACCCGCACCAGGAAGCCCGGCACTTCATGCTCCACTACGGCGATCTCACAGATGGAAGCAGCCTGATCCGCGTCGTGCGCGAGGTGATGCCGGACGAAATCTACAATCTCGCGGCGCAAAGCCACGTGAAGGTATCGTTCGAGGAGCCGGAGTACACGGCCAACTCCGATGCGCTCGGCACGTTGCGCCTGCTTGAGGCAATCCGCATTGCGGGCCTCGAAAAAACGACACGCTTTTATCAGGCATCCACATCTGAGCTCTACGGCCTCGTGCAGGAGATTCCGCAGAAGGAGACAACGCCTTTCTATCCGCGCTCTCCCTACGCCATCGCCAAGCTCTATGCCTACTGGATCACGGTGAATTACCGCGAGGCCTACGGCATGTACGCGTGCAACGGAATTCTCTTCAATCACGAGTCGCCGCAGCGGGGCGAAACCTTTGTCACCCGCAAGATCACGCGCGCGCTCAGCCGCATCAAGGCCGGGCTGCAGAACCGCCTCTACCTCGGCAATCTCGATGCTCTGCGCGACTGGGGCCACGCGCGCGACTATGTGGAGATGCAGTGGCTGATGCTTCAGCAGGACCAACCGAGAGACTACGTCATCGCGACCGGCGAGCAGCACAGCGTGCGCGAATTCGTTGACGTCGCCGCCGGCTTTCTAGGCATGCAAATCACCTGGCAGGGAGCGGGCGCCGATGAAAAGGGACTCGACAAGGATGGCAATATAATTGTCGCCGTTGACCCGCGCTACTATCGCCCCACGGAAGTGGAGACGCTGCTCGGTGACGCCGGCAAGGCCAAGCGCGAACTCGGATGGCAGCCGCGCACCACCTTCCGCGAGCTGGTGAAAGAGATGGCAGAAGAAGATTTGAAAACGGCGGAGAAGGACGCGCTGGTCAGAAAGCATGGCTACTCGGTCTTCAACTATCACGAGAACTGATTTCAAGAGGGCCGTGAAGCAATGGAGAAGAACAGTCGCATCTTTGTTGCCGGACATCGGGGCCTGGTAGGCTCGGCCATCTGTCGCGGCCTTGAGCGCATCGGGTATTCCAGTCTGCTGCTGCGCACGCATGCTGAACTTGATCTGGGAGACCGCGCGGCCGTGCGAGCCTTTTTCCAGCACGAGCAGCCGGAGTTTGTCTTTCTTGCCGCAGCCAAAGTCGGCGGCATCCTGGCCAACAACACATACCCCGCGGACTTCATTCGCGACAATCTTGAAATTCAAACCAACGTCATCGATGCAGGTCATCGCAGCGGCGTCAAGCGGTTGCTCTTTCTCGGGTCCAGCTGCATTTATCCCAGGCTTGCGCCTCAGCCCATCAAGGAGGAATATCTCCTGACCGGCCCGCTTGAGCCGACGAACCGCCCTTATGCCCTGGCCAAGATTGCCGGCATTGAAATGTGCTGGAGCTACAACCGTCAGTACGGAACGAAGTTTCTGGCGGCTATGCCGACCAATCTCTATGGGCTCGCCGACAATTTCGACCTGAACAACTCACACGTGCTTCCGGCGCTGATTCGCAAAGCGGCAACGGCAAAAACAAATGGCGCCGCCGCCATGGAAGTGTGGGGAACCGGCTCGCCGCGAAGGGAGCTGCTCTATAGCGACGACCTCGCCGAGGCCTGCATCTTCCTCATGAATCTTCCCGAGGCCACGTTTACAACGCTGCTGAATGACAGCGAACCGCCGCTGATTAACATCGGCACAGGAGACGATCTGACAATCCGCGAGCTGGCTGAAATGGTCTGTCGTGTCGTCGGCTTCACGGGGCAACTTCACTTCGATGCCTCACACCCAGATGGAACGCCGCGCAAGCTGCTCGATGTGTCGCGCATCCATGCGCTCGGATGGCACGCAAAGACCTCGCTCGAAGAGGGCATCCGGCGTGTTTACGCGGCGGTGGCGCAGCACTTTGCATGAGGTGCATTGCGGGTGCACCGCAGCAGCCGGCAGAAATTCCCAGCACAGCGCAATCAAACCCAGAGCCGCGAACTCTTGATGACGACCACCCTGCAAAATCCGCGCGAGCGCACGGCGCCTGAAACTGGCGCACGGACAGCGTGCGATTTTGTTGTGGTCGGGCAATTCCCTCCGCCTGTTCACGGATTTTCCCAGGCCACAACAGATGTTGCGGCCCTGCTGGAAGCACGCGGCCTCCGGGTTGATCGGATTG
>JAJYBT010000426.1 GCA_021778875.1 Acidobacteriota bacterium
CGAATTCTTCCCGCCCAAGACCGAGAAGATGGAAGAGACACTGTGGGACGCGGTGCAGACGCTCGCCCCGCTCGGCCCCCGCTTCGTCTCGGTCACTTACGGTGCGGGTGGCTCGACCCGCGAGCGTACACACCACACCGTCAAGCGCATCGTGGAAACCGGCGTGGGGCGCATGCGTCTGGAGTTTGGCAGCCGCCCCCGGGACCTGATGGCTGCCATCGGGCCCGGCATCGGCCCCTGCTGCTATGCGGTGGGCGAAGAGGTGATCTCGGAGTTCACCTCCCAGTTTGCCTACGTCGCCGAGCTATTCCACGAGGTCTTTGACAGCGACCCCATCAAGACCCGATATCCGATGCTCTTCCTGACCCAACGCGCCCCGGGACACTCGCCGATCGGCCCGCAGACTCATCTCGACCTGGTGGAGGCAAACCGGCGCCAGCTTCTGGACGCGGGACTGAAGCCGAGTGCGATCCAGGTGGCCGGTGGCTGCACCAACTGCCACCGCGAGCTGTTCTTTTCCCACCGCGGCTCGCGGGGGCATGCCGGGCGGATGATGGGCGTGGCGGGCGTCAAGGCGGAGGTTTAGGGCGGAGCGGAGGCTGCGCCGAGGCAAAAGGCAAGAGTCGTTTGCCGCAGATGTATGAAAACAAACGAGGTGTTTTCCACAGATCACGTAAGTGCGAGAAACAAATAACTTAGGACGAGTGTTCCTGCAAGTGTGGAAATGATTGGCTTTAGGCGCAGAAACGTGAATGAGCCCGGCCGCAGGGGCCGGGCTTCTCTCAAAAAAAGAATAGCCGAAGGGAAGGAAATTCCCTGCAAGTTATGCGGCGGTGGATCCGTCCGCTTCGCCGGGATTGACCAGGTCGCGCAGCTCTTTGGAGGGCTTGAAGTAAGGAACCTTCTTGGCCGGCACCTCGACACGGTCACCGGTTTTAGGATTGCGGCCAATGCGCGGATTGCGCTGGCGAATACGGAAGGAACCGAAGCCGCGGATCTCGATCTTGTCGCCCTTCTGCAGGGCTCCGATCACGGAACCGAAGATGGTTTCAACGATTACTTCGCCGTCACGGCGGGTCAGGTCTCCCAGTGCGGTTACCTTTTCCACCAGATCTGCCTTTGTCATGGTTGGTTCGCCTCCGCAAACAGCATAATCGGATTCTGACCGGTCAGGCTCGAAATTGCAAGCCCTTCGGCGGAATTTAGCCCTTTAGGGATCAGCAAGTTGCCCTCCGTTGCGGGGCCGATAGTATGATGCCGCGGAGTGCCGCGCGGTGGGTTATGATGAGCAAAAGCCTCCGTGAAATCCGGTGCGGCGCTCTTGGCGGCCCGGCCGCAACGGCCGCTCGAACCCATGCCCTACCCCAACTACAGCATCGTGATTCCGGCCTACAACGAGAGCGGCCGCATTCCTGCCACACTGGAGGCGGTGGTGGCCTGCATCCGGCAAAAGCGCTGGTTTGCGGAAGTGATTGTGGTCAATGACGGCTCCCGTGACCGCACCGCCGAGGTGGTGCGCGCCTTTGCCGCCGGCGCTCCTGAAGTGCGCCTGCTCGAGAATCCCGGCAACCACGGCAAGGGCTACAGCGTGCGCAACGGCCTGCTGCATGCCCTGGGCGAGGTGGTGATGTTCACCGACGCCGACCTCTCCGCGCCCATCGAAGAAGCACAGGGCCTGTTCGATGCCATCGCCGAGGGAGCGGATATCGCCATCGGATCGCGCTGGCTGGAGAGCAGGCGGCAGACCATCCGCCAGCCGCTCTATCGGCAAATCTTCGGACGAATGTTTAACGGCATGACGCGCGCGGTGATGGGCCTGCACTTCGCCGACACGCAATGCGGATTCAAGGCGTTTACGCGTGCGGCGGCGCAGACCGTGTTTCAACTGCAGACCATCGAGCGCTGGGGCTTCGATCCGGAGATCCTGTTTATTGCCCTGAAGCGGGGTTACACGATCCGCGAAGTACCGGTGAGCTGGGCCCACGACGAGCGCACCCGCATCAGCTACCTGAAAGATGGCGCGCGCATGCTCCAGGACCTGGCGCAGGTGCGATGGAACGCGCTGCTGGGGCGCTATGACCGGCCCATCGAACACATCCGCCGGGCCAAATTGATCTAGGACATCTAGAGGTGGCCAGTTGCCCACCAAGGGAGTGTGAACAGGCCCTAGATTGGTGAGTCTGAAGTTTATCGAAGAACAAGCGCAGATTCTTCGACTCACTCCCCCCGAACTGAAAGACGTTCGGGGCCCCGTTTGCTCAGAATGACAGCCCGTCTTGTGTTGCGCATTTCAGACTCAGGACACTCGCAGCGGAGGCTTTCCAAGGAAAGATCTCCTGACCGGAAACCACCCCTGGAGCCGGCCGGAAAGCTGCGCCGGCGGCGAGATTTCTGCTAGGAATCCGGACGCCCCGGTGATACGGTGAACTCCAACCCGCCTGGAGATCATGTTATGTTCTCTTTTTTCTTTGCACGCACCCGCCACGTGACTAGGGCATGGGTTATGCGCACCTTTCTCCCGATCCTGGGGGTCCTGGCGCTGGCTGCCGGGTCGGCCGCCCAGAGCTACGACGCTACCGCGCTGCGCCAGCCGATCGACCTGGGCATGAAATGGGCGCTGCATGCCGGCGACGATCCCGCCTACGCGCAGCCCGGATTCGATGATTCGCATTGGATGGTGGTTGACCCCGCACAATCGCTGAAGACCTACTTCCCCAACACCAATCCGCGGGTGGTCTGGTACCGCCTGCACGTCAAGGTGGCGCCCAACCAGAGCGGACTTGCGCTGGAGGAGTGTAACCTGGGCAGCGCCTTTGAGATCTACGTGAACGGGGAAAAGCTGATCTCCGCGGGAAGCGTGGTTCCCTATGTGCCGTATACCTTCGATGGACGTCTGCTCAAACCGATTCCGCAGGCGGCGATTGCCAGCGGTTCGCTGCTGATCGCCATGCGGGTTCGCATCTCCTCGACCGACTGGATAAACGCCTTTCCCGGCTTCTACCCTTACAACCTGAGCCTGGGGCAGGCGGATGCGCTGAGTGATCATCTATGGCTTGCCGTGATCGGCGATCGCACCCTGGATTGGTTCAATCGGGCGGCAGGTCTGGGCCTGGGCATCGTGGCGCTTGCCCTGTTCGGCGGTCAGCGCCGGCAGCGCGAGTATCTATGGATCTTCTTCCTGTTTCTTTCCGAGGCGTTGCAAGAGCCGCTGTCCGCCTACCGCATCTTTCACGATATTCCCGCGCAATGGAGCTACCTGAGCTATCCCTTTCAGGCGGCCGGGGTCATCTTCGGGGCCCTGATGTACTTTGCCCTGTTGCGGATTCCAATGCGCCTGTGGTTCCGGATTCTGCTCGCTCTGACGGTGCTGGGCATGCTCATCGCCACCATCCAGAATGCGACGGGAAATGGTTCGGCGCTGGTGTTGCTGCTGAGTGTTCTGCCGCAAACGATTGTTGTGGCCATGGTGCTGCCTGTACTGCTCATCGTGCACTGGCGACGCGGGAACCGGGAGGCCGGAATCCTGCTGGTGCCGGTGCTGCTTTCGTCAGTGACCATCTATCTGCAACTGGGCTCGTTTGTGGCGGCCCAGCAGGCCGCCCTGGCCAGCGCGACGCAGACGGTATTCAACGTGCTGATGAACTGGCATCTCGGCCCCTTCACCATCAACATCGGCACGCTGGCGCACACATGCGCGCTGGCCATCGTGCCGATGGGTGACGACACATTGTGCGGCGCGAACGGCACGTAATAGATCTCGGCCATGTTCGCGATCTTGCGGCACTCCGACAACCCGCCGCACTTGGGAATGTCCGGCATGATGATGTCGACCGCCTGGCTCTCGAGGAGATCGCGGTAGCCCTGGCGCAGGTAGAGGTTCTCGCCGGCACAGATCGGTGTCGAGGTCGAGCGCTTCACCTCGCGCATCGCCGCAACATTCTCCGGCGGCACCGGCTCCTCCAGCCACATCAGGTGCATCGATTCCAGGTCGCGCGCCAGCCGAATGGCGCTGGTGACGTCGAGGCGCGTATGCACATCACAGGCAACGTCGACCTCGGCGCCGGCCGCCGTCTTCACCATTTCGGCAAGCCGGACCATGCGGTCGTGCTCCCACTCGCCGGCGGTGTGGTTGAACTTGTCCTTGACGAAGCCGGCGACTTCGCTCTGGTACTTGCCGTAGGCGCCGATA
>JAJYBT010000427.1 GCA_021778875.1 Acidobacteriota bacterium
AGCGGAAGGGGATGCTGGACCGCGTCCATAACCGTAGCCGCTCAATCGATGTGCTTCCACCGGGCGCGCGTTCGCGCACCAGCGACAGGCTTCCGTTGGCCGGCCGCATTGCAGCGGGTCTGCCGGTGGAGACCACCGAGATCCCGGAGAGCATCTCCCTGCATGATGTCGTGGGCAATCGTGATGTCTTTGCCCTGGAGGTACGCGGGGACTCCATGCGGGACGAGCACATCATCAACGGCGATTACGTCCTGGTGGAGCGAACGCGCACCGCTCGCCAGGGCGAGATCGTCGTGGCTCTCGTGCATGGTGCTGAAACCACCCTGAAGCGTTTCTATTCTGAAGGTCAGCTGGTGAGGCTGCAGCCTGCAAACATCGAGATGGAGCCCATCTATGTCCCGGCCGCGCAGGTGGCGATTCAGGGTCGTGTTCTGGGCGTGCTGCGTAAGTACCGCTAGCTCCCTGCCCCTGAATGGGAAAAGGCCCGGCAGACTTGCCGGGCCTTCGTTCTTCTGCGCCTGCTTCCGAGCAGAGCCTCAGGCCAAAAGGCGCTGGACCTTTTCTTCAATCACATTCTGGGGTGCATAGCCCACGATCTGATCCGCCACTTTGCCGCCTTTGAAGAACAGAAGCGTGGGAATTCCGCGAATGCCATAGCGCGATGGCGTCGCGCCATTCTCATCCACATTCACCTTGGCCACCTTCAGCTTGCCCGCAAAAGCTGCCGCCAAACCATCCACGATAGGGGCAATCGCCTTGCACGGGCCGCACCAGACCGCCCAGAAATCCACCAGTACCGGCTGCTCGCTGCGCAGCACTTCCTGGTCGAACGTTGCATCGCTAACTTCAAGAACTCCCAATCCAGCCATGTTCCTCCCTTGCCTCGCTTGCCACCCTACAAGTGTAGCGGCAATCGTCATTCTATCGGATGCGCTCCCCATCAAAAAGGTCGCAGGTCACCGTCCCGCGTGACAAAGGGCAGGCATCGGCCGCAGCGGCTTAACTGGGGTTAATGGCTGCTGCGACAACTCTTCGCTGGCCATCAGCCTTTCATGGGCAAAATAAAAGCGCCCGGATCCAGAAAGGACCTCGGGCGCTAGAGCAGCCCTCCCCCAGAACTGCCCACGCAGCGAATGTAGGGGTTCCAGTGCACTTTAGCAAGCAAACTTAGGTAATGATTACGATAAGAAGAGGCGGGTGACTACCCAGAGGGTTAACAGAGTCCAAGTCACTCGTTACGCTTAAGTTAACAGCGCGGCTTCCTCGACCTCAAGCTCATCCGGCCGTACGAGTGCGCGGTGGTTGTTCGCTCTAAGCCTATTGGACGCGCGGTCTCGCCCCCGCAACTTCAAACCGGCAAACCTGAAGCTCTGCCTCTGGCAAATGACTGATAGCCTTGCGGATTGCACCCAGAGAGGGCTCGATGCTCTCTTCGCCGCCCACAATCACAAGCACGGCTGGCCCCGCGCCGCTGAGGGCAGCGCCGAGAATTCCGTCACTGCCTGCCAGGGGTAGTAAAGGCGGCAGCAAGGGGCAGATGGGAGCGCGGTACGGCTGGTGCAGCCGGTCTTTCATCGCCAGGCGGAGCAAATCACCGCGTCCCTGGGCGAATGCCAGTCCCAGAAGGGACACCGCCTGAATATTCATCACCGCGTCCGCGCGCGAATAGGTATCGGGCAGCACGGCGCGGGCCTTGCTGGTGGCCAGCGGGTCGGCGGGAAGAACAAGGATTGCTCGCCATTCCGGCGGAGGGACAACACGCGCATAGTGCACGGTGCGTCCCTCATTTGCTGCCGTGACAAAGCCTCCCACCCAGCATGCGGCAGCGTTGTCAGGATGCCCTTCGAGTGCGCATGCCTCCTCGAGGATCTGCTCGGTGGTCCAGCCTAGCCGGCCGAAATGCACCGCCATGGCGACAGCGGCCAGTCTTCCCGCTGCCGATGAGCCGCAGCCCATACCCAGCGGAATTCCGTTCGCCATGCGAATTGCCAGCGGCGTCACGGGCCTGTTGTTCTCTTCGAGCAGCTTCCTGTAGATATCCAGAATGAGATTGTTTTCAATCCGCGCACAGCGCTCCGCGTCACGGCCAGTGGCGTTGATTTTGAACCCGGCAGACTCTTCCGCCTCAATTTCGAGAAAGAAATCGAGCGCCACGGCAGCGGCGTCAAAGCCGGGCCCCAGGTTGGCTGACGTTGCCGGCAGCCGAAGACGCAGGGGAGCACTCATCCGGCGCTGCCCTTCAGCGCAGTCAGCACCGCCGCCGGAGTGGCGTCAACGGCGATGGCATTCCGCCGCAGCGCATGGATCTCTGCCTCGTGACCGGCAGCCTCTTGCTCGTTCAGCAGGGTGCCGCGATGAAAATCAATGGTGTAATCGGCGTCCTTGAGCGTATGCCCCGTCAGCAGCAGGACCACAGTCTCGCTTGCAGCCACCCTGCCATCCGCCCGCAGTTTTTTCAGCCCAGCGAGCGTGACGGCAGAGGCCGGTTCGCAGCCCAGGCCCTCTGCGCCCAGTTCCGCCTTGGCAATGGCGATTTCGGTTTCAGTGACGTCGAGGCACCAGCCGCCCGTCTCCTGAATCACGCGTGCTGCCTTGCGCCATGATGCCGGATTGCCGATGCGAATTGCAGTCGCGCGCGTATGCGCCTCCACCGGCTCCATGGCAGCGCCCTTGCTTGCAGCGAAGCTGCGCACCAGCGGATTGGCTCCCTCGGCCTGAATCACGGTGATGCGGGGCATACGTGCGACCAGTCCCAACTCGAGCAGCTCCTTGAAGCCCTTGCCCAGCGCGGAGCTGTTGGCCAGATTGCCGCCCGGCACGATCAGATGATCCGGCACAGCCCAGTCAAAAGCCTCGGCAATCTCGAACGCTGGCGTCTTTTGCCCTTCCAGGCGGTATGGGTTTACGGAGTTGAGCAGATAGATCGGCGCCTCGCCGACGATTGCAGTCAGCACGCGCACGCAGCCGTCAAAGTCGGTCTTCAACTGGCATGTGACCGCGCCGTAGTCCATTGCCTGCGACAGTTTGCCCCAGGCGATTTTGCCCTCGGGAATCAGCACCAGGCTGCGCAGACCGGCTCGCGCCGCATAGGCTGCCATGGCGGCTGACGTATTCCCTGTTGAGGCACACGCGACCCACTCAAAGCCCCGCTCGCGCGCCACGCTCAATGCTGCGGTCATGCCTGTGTCTTTGAATGAGCCGGTCGGATTCATCCCCTGATGCTTGGCGAAAAGCTGATCCATGCCCAGGGCTTTTGCGGCGCGAATCAAAGGATAGAGCGGCGTGTTGCCCTCGCGCAGGGTCACGGCGCTGCCAAAGCTGTCCAGAATCGGCAGAAGCTCGCGGAATCGCCAGACACCGGACTGGTCAAGCGTCTCAAGTGAGCTGCGGCGTTCGCGCCAGAGCCACTTCAGCGCGCCGGGATTTGGCCTGTCATGGCCGCGGCGCTGGCTCCAGCCTGCGTACTCAACCTCAAAAAGATCGCCGCACCGGGCGCACCGAAAATCGGGCCGGGCGTCGGAGCCGGAGATAAGTTCTCCGCATCCGAAACAGCGTAACTGGTGCAGATTGTCGTTCATGCCTGCTTTCAGGTTACCAGCCTGCGGCGGCTTTTGCCGTGATGGGATTCACAGGCCGACCAGCACCGGCTCCATCTCGAGGCGAATGCCGAAGCGCGCTTCCACAGCGTCCCCGATCCGATTTGCGAGAGCGAGAATCTCCGCTGCGGTGGCGCCGCCGCGATTGACGAGCGCGAGCGTGTGCCGCGACGACACTCCGGCTGCGCCCAGCGCATAGCCTTTTGCAAATCCGGCCTGCTCGATGAGCCACGCAGCCGGTATTTTCACGCGTCCCGCATTTTCAGGCTCCGGCCCCACGGGAAAGCGTGGCGGCTCCTGGCCGATGGCAGCGGCAATCTGCCGAACCTGCTCCTCAATCACCACCGGGTTTTTGAAGAAGCTGCCCGCGCTGTGGCAGTCCGGGTCGCCCGCGACGAGCAGCATCCCCTTGGATTGGCGTATGCGCCTTACCGCAGCCGTAATTTCAATGAGGCTGGCATCGGAACCTGCCGGGAATGCGCGCTGCAGGTCTGCATAGCGCAGAGTGGGCGCGCCACCATGCGTGAGCCGGTAGTCCACGCAGGTGACAACGTAGCGCCCGCCATCGACTGTGTTGAAGCGGCTGC
>JAJYBT010000428.1 GCA_021778875.1 Acidobacteriota bacterium
TGGGCATCGCGATCGGCGAACTCCTGGTTCAGCTTGCCGAAGGCGGCAATCTCAGTGGGACAGACGAAGGTGAAGTCCTTGGGCCAGAAGAAGTAGACCTTCCACTTGCCGGGGTAGCTGTTTTCCGTGATGGTCTCAAAGGCCTTGCTGGGATTGAGATCGACCACGGCGGTGAGGGAATAACTGGGGAACTGCTCGCCTACTGTAAGCATGAATGACTCCTCCTGTGGGAATGATGTGTTTGTCTTCTCGAAGCGGGTTGCCGGGGCACACAGCCGCGGCGCGCAGACCATGTTGCAGCGCTGCGATGCAGATGCTTCGATGGGCGTACTGTTTGGATGCCCGAGCGTGGAGTACGACTCGGGAGGGAAGTGGTGCTACCCCTTCAGAATACCGTGAAGTGAAACGGCGCGCCTGTGGGCTTGCCACAAGATGAAACGGCGGCAGATGCAGCGCTGATGCGGCTGGAAGCGAGGCGGAATCAGTTGGGGCGGTTGTTGGAGTTGGAGCGGCGGCGGAAGCGCTCGTCCACGGGCTGGCGGCCTTTGAATCCGGACTCGACGGTGTGCCAGTGCTCGATGGAGGGCTCGCCCATGCGCCAGCAGAGCAGCACGACCTCATCGTCGATGCGGCAGGGGAAGTCGAGCAGGCCGGTTTCAATATCCTTGACCTGGACGCCGATGGCGTCAATCTCCGCGATGGTTTCGCGCATGCGCTGGAGGTGGACGTCCATTTCGGTGCGCTGTTTGGCGACCTGGGCCGCGTCGATGTACATGCCGCCGGCAAGGTAGATGCGCTGCGCGAGGTCGGCGAGATCGGACTCCACCTGATCGGCCGCGTTCTTGCTCTCGATGGCGCGCTTCAGCAGCGACTCCAGCACGGGGAGCAAGGATTGGGCTTCGTCGAGGGTGAAGGTCTTCATGGGGATCTCTTTGCTTTCAGGATACGACGAAACGCGCAGCACCGCGCTACGCGCTGACTTCGAGCATGCGGTCGAGGGCCACGCGAGCCCATTGCTTGACGCTTTTGCGCACCTTGATCTGGTTGACCACGCGGCCTTCGACCAGGTTTTCCAGCGCCCAGGCCAGGTGCTGCGGGCTGATGCGATACATGGTGGTGCAGAGGCAGCCGGTGTCGTCGAGCGTGATGATGCGCTTGTTTTGCGCGGCGAAGCGGTGCGCCATGCGATTGACGAGATGAATCTCAGTGCCGACGGCGAACATGGTGCCTTCGGGGGCCTCTTCCGCAAGCTGGATGAGGCGCTCGGTGGAGCCGAGGGCGTCGGCCTTCTGGCAGACCTCCCAGCGGCACTCCGGGTGCACGATGACGCGGATGCCGGGGTACTTGGCGCGCACCTGATCCACGTGGCTGGGCAGGAAGCGCTGGTGGACGGAGCAGTGGCCCTTCCAGAGGAGGATGCGGCTGGCGGCGAGGTTCTCATTGGACTGGCCGCCCTGCAGTGCCCAGGGGTCCCAGACATGCATTTCCTGGAGCGGGATGCCCATGGCATAGCCGGTGTTGCGTCCGAGGTGCTGATCGGGCAGGAAAAGGATGCGCCTGGCGCGGGCAAAGGCCCAGCGGAAGGCCGCGGCCGCATTGGACGAGGTGCAGACGAGCCCGCCGCGCTCGCCGCAGAAGGCCTTGATGGCGGCGGTTGAGTTCATGTAGGTGAGCGGGATGGTGTCCTGGGCGAGGCCGAGCTGCTCGAGGACCTCCCAGCAGGCTTCCACCTGCGAGATCTCGGCCATGTCGGCCATGGAGCAGCCCGCGTTGAGGTCAGGCAGGATGACCTGCTGATCGTCGCGGCCGAGGACATCGGCGCTCTCTGCCATGAAATGCACGCCGCAGAAGACGATGTACTTCGCGTCTGTCTCCGCTGCGGCCTTGGAGAGCTTGTAGCTGTCGCCGGTAAAGTCGGCAAAGCGCACCACCTCGTCGCGCTGGTAGTGATGGCCGAGCAGGACGGTGGATTTGCCGAGCCGCTGGCGCGCGGCGGCAATGCGCGCGTCCATGGAGTGATCGGGGAGGGAAAGGTAATGCTCGAGGCTGCAGGCGCTGCCCGCCGCCGCTTGTTCGTCGAGAACCAGGTTCACAGTACTCCGCCTTCAGCCCGGCCCATCCTCACGGAGAGGATGCCGGACGGGGATGTTGAAAGCTTGCGCGGCTGCAGTGGATGCGCTCTGGACGGGCAGGGCGACCGGCATGGTTGCCGGGGCCTGCGAACTGCCTGCCACCCACGGGGTTGTTGCAGCCCTTTCATACATGGATGCGGCGTTTGGCGGGCCGGATTCGTGGAATCCGGGGCGCCGCGGACCGCAGCCATTGACTATCAGTGTAACAAAACTGTAACAGGGACGCAGAGAAACCCGCGCGCGGCGGGCGGCGGGGGCAGGCGGCAAAGACACAGTTTGTGAGTGGTGCGCGCGGGCAGGTATCATTAGCCTTTATGGGTACGCCGCCGACAGTTGAATACGCCAGCCTGGGCATGGCCGACACGCTGATTCTGATGGTTATGGCGCTCGTGGTCTTTGGGCCGCGGCGGCTGCCGCAGATTGGCCGCCAGATCGGCAAGCTGATGTATGAGTTCCGCAAGGCCTCGAACGACTTCAAATTCCAGATGGAAGAGGAGTTGCGCGCCGCCGAAGAGGCGGATCGCCGCAGGAAGGAAGAAGAGGAGCGGCAACGGACTCTGGCTCTGAATCCGCCGGCCGATGCGGCTGCGCAGAGCCCGGAGACGCCTGTTAACGCGATCGAATCGCCCTACGCGGACGAGGGCAAGTATCCGGAGGTCGCCACGCCGGCCGCGGAGCCGGAAGCCGGTGGGCTGCGGGTGCAGCCGCCGAGCACAGGCGAGCAGGTGGCCGCGGCGCGTCCGGGGAGCGCGGCCGAGCCGGAGACGCAGAGTGAGCCGGCGGAGAGCGCCGCTCCGCAACAGGGTGCCCCCGATACGGAGGCTGTAAGCCACAATGGTTGATCCCGCAGAAGCGATTGGAAAGGCGCGGGAGGCCGTGTCTCAGCGCGCAGAACTGCCCGGCATGAGCCTGATGGAGCACCTCGAAGAGCTGCGCAGACGCATTGTGCACTCAGCCGTCTACCTGGGCTTTGTGGTTGCCTATGTTTTCCATGAGCGGCTGTACGGGTTTGTGCAGGAGCCGCTGGAAAAGCTGCACATCAAGCTGAACTACACGCACCCGATGGATCCGCTGAACCTGTACCTGCAGGTGTCGCTGATCGGCGGGGCGATTCTGGCATCGCCGTTCATTCTGTACCAGGTGTGGCTGTTTATTGCTCCGGGACTCTACCAGAAGGAGCGGCGGTTTGTGGTGCCGTTCATGGGCGCGACGGTGGGCCTGTTTCTGATGGGCGCGTCGTTTGGCTACTTCTGGGTGCTGCCGGGAGCGCTGAAGATCCTGATTGTGGACTTTGGCAAGAGCTTTAATCCCATGGTCACGATTGAGGAGTACACGGGCTTTTTCCTCTCGGTGATTCTGGGGCTGGGCATCAGTTTTGAACTGCCGGTGCTGATCTTCTTCCTGGCGCTGTTCGGGATTGTGAGCCCGCGCTTCCTGTGGAAGAACATCCGCTACGCGATTCTGGCGGTGTTTCTGGTGGCGGCGATTATCACGCCGAGCCCTGACCCGTGGACGATGTGCATCTACGCGATTCCGATGCTGCTGCTGTACCTGGTGGGCATTGGCGTGGCGTGGTACGTGCACCCCTCGCGGCGCAAGGCCCGGGAGGCAACGTCATGAGCTTCACAGGATTCTGGAAGAGCCGTGCGGCGGCTTTTCTGCTGACGGCTCCGCTGGCCACGCAGGCGCAGCACTTTAACGGCGGCCGGGCTTATGAGTATGCGCGCCAGTTTGTGGCCATCGGCCCGCGCTGGCCTACGAGTCCGGGACACCTGAAGGCGCAGCAGTTTCTGCGCGCGCACTTTGCGCACGACCAGCTGGAAGAGGATGCCTTTACCGCCGACACACCGATTGGGCCGGTGAATCTGCGCAACTTTATCGTGCGCTACCCAGGCAAGAAGAACGGCGTGATTGTGCTGGCCACGCACTACGAGACGAACTACTACCTGCGCAACATCAACTTTGTGGGCGCGAACGATGGCGGCTCGACGACGGGTTTGCTGATGGCGATTGCCGACCAGCTGCGCGCGGCGACGGCCGGAGGCAAAAAG
>JAJYBT010000429.1 GCA_021778875.1 Acidobacteriota bacterium
CCTGGCGGGCTGCTTTTTCTCTGTCGCGCTGGCCACAGGATTCGTGGTTTCGTTCGAGCTGCCCGGAGCCGCATCGAACATGCTCTGGATCGCCAACGGGGTGCTGCTGGCCTATCTTCTGCTGGCTCCGCGATGGCGCTGGCCCGCCTATCTGGCGGCGGGCTTTGCGGCCGAACTGGTGGGGAGTACGCTAGTCGCCGGCCACTGGAGGCAGAATCTGCTGCTCACCCTGCTGAACATGGGCGAGGTGGCGATCAGCGCACGCCTGCTGAGAAGGCGTTCTACCGATCTGCCTCAATTTACTGACAGGGGTTATCTGCTGCGGTTTGGCGGCTTCGCCATTCTGGCCGGGCCGGCTGGCATGGGGCTGCTGTTCGCTGCGCTGGCTGTTCCCATGCTTCACGGAAATCCCGTCTCCTCGTTCCTGTCGTGGGTCATCGGCGATGGACTTGGAACCGCCGTCACCACGCCGGCCTGCGTCGCGATCTTTCGCACGGGGCTCAGAATCACCACCAGGGTCGAAGGCGCCTGGCGTTATCCGGCCGCGCTTCTCATCCTTACCATTGCCGGTTTCTCGCAGATGCGGGTGCATGTGCTCTTCCTTGTGTACCCTCTGCTGGTGCTGGTTCTTCTGCGGATGGGTATCGCCTGGGCGTCTCTGGGCGCACTGTTCGTTACGGTAACGGGCACTTATTTCACGCTGCATGGACATGGGCCGCTGCTGATCGCAAAGACCCTCACGTCCGCGGCGCCAGTCGTTCTGCTGCAGATCTACATTGCCTCGGGCATGTTCATGCTTTACAGCATCTCGATCGCACTGGACCGCCAGAAGGCCACCGAGCGCCGGCTTCAGCAGATCGTGATGCTGCATGAGCTTGTGACGGAAAATTCCCGGGACGTGATTATCCTGGCGGATTTTGAGGAACGGCGGAGCTACGTGTCGTCTGCCGCGCAACGGCTGGTCGGGTGGAACCCGGAAGAGCTGATGCATTTCAAGAGCCTCGATCTGGTCCGTCCCGAAGACCGGCCAAGAGCAGAGGCGGCCATGCGCGGGCTCAGGTCTGGAATGGAAGACGTGATGATCGAGTGCCGCGTGCGCAGGCGCAATGGGGAGTACATCTGGGTGGAAGCCAGTCTGCGCGTGGTCCGCAATCCGGTTACCGGCATTCCGTCGGGCGTGTTGAACATGGTGCGCGATATTTCAGAACGCAAGACCGCGGAGCACGAACTGCGCAACGCCTACCATGCGATTGAAGCGCTGGCGGTGACGGACCCGCTGACCCACCTTGCGAATCGGCGGCGTCTTGACCAGTGCCTGACCAGCGAGTGGCGTCGCGGGATGCGCGAGCGCCAGCCTATTTCTCTGCTGCTGATCGATGTGGATCACTTCAAAATGTACAACGACACCTACGGCCACCTGCGCGGCGATGGCTGCCTGAAGCAGATTGCCGAATCCGCCATGGATGTGGTGGCACGGCCGGGCGACCTGGTGGCGCGCTTTGGCGGCGAGGAATTTGCGGTTGTGCTGCCGAACACGCCCAACGAAGGCGCAATGGAAGTGGCCGCGGAGATTTGTGCGTCACTACTCCAGCGGCGGCTGGACCACAAGGCGAGTCCCATCGGCTATGTGACGATTTCGGTGGGATGCGCCACGATGGTGCCCGGCCTGGGGCAGCACGCTCCCATGTTGATTCAGAAGGCGGACGACGCTCTCTATGCGGCCAAAAGGAACGGGCGCAATCAGGTGTATAACGCGGAGGCTATGCACCCGGCGATTGCCGTATCGCATGCGGGCTGAAGTGCCAGCCCATCCTGTTGTCACAGAAAGACGAATGGATGGGCCGGCGGAGCGCGTTGCCTTCGGGATCTAGTGCACCATGCTTTGGAAGAGCGAGGATTTGAGCAGCTCGTTGAATCCTGAGTCGGATGTGGCAAAGTGAACGGCAAGCTGCCCGGCGCTCGAGCTGATGTCCGTGCCTCCAAGAGCGCTCTTTTCCGCGTCTGACCCGCTCATCTTCTTGTAGACCACGGCAGCATTCAGCAGCGAGGACATGGTGGCTGCCGCGAATGCGTCGCCCGTGGCGATGGTGAGATCGAACTTGACACCGTGCTGGAAGTTCATCGAGTACCACGAGGAGAGGAGGCGCTTGCGCACCGAATCATAATCCGTGACCGAGCCGGCCTGCCCCATCACCTGGCGCATCATCGTCTGGGTGCCCTTCTGGTCGAGAATGCTCCACAGGGGCTCGGAATCCACAGACTTCATTGCGTCCATCATCGGGCTGTTGGTCAGCAGGCTTGGTCCAAGGCCGTCACGCACATCAAGCGCCTGCTTTACGGCTTCGCTTTCGCCAAAAACCATGGTGGAAGGATCGACAAAGCAAAGCACCATGCCTGTCTTGCCCATGGGATAGACCTTATTGTTGCGGATGATTTTGGGCCGCACCTTCTGCTTGCGAAAGTTGGCGAGGACATCCTCCATTGCGAACTGGCCCTGGGCGATGCCCACGGTCTGCAACTGGTCGCTCGATGAGCTGGGACGGAAGAGCGCAAAGGCGAGCTGGTCCACGTCGTGGTTGTCATTGAGGCCGGACTTGCGCAAGGCATCGTCGAACTGCTTGAGGTCGGGCGGCATAACGCGGTCGCGCAGTTGCATGGCGGTGTCAGAGTTCTGCATGGCGCGGTAATCGACGACCACCAACTGCTGCACCTCGTGGGGAACAGCCGTGCGGGCGTCATTGGACAACTGCGCGGCGTGAACCGGCAGCACCATTGCAAGAGAGAGCGCGGTAATCGAAACACGAACCAGATTTCTCAACAAATCCATCCTCCGGGAATGCCTGGCAGTATCGGGCGACTGGCCCTGGAACCTCATTCCCTTGCCGGCCGCGGCCTTCAGTGGCTCTCAAACCCGGTGGCCGGGCTGGAAGGAGCGCTGAAACGCGCGGCGGAAGGCTCCAGTGCTTCGCACCCGGTGCATGAGCAACCATGCATGTGCGCCCACCTCTGCATCTTCCATTGTACTTGCCGGGCAATTTGCCGGCACGCACCGCCGCCTTTGAGCGGTGCAGGTTGCGCCATCTATGGCCAGGAAAGTGGAGCAGCGAGACGCCGTTCCAGAATCTTGGTCTCATCGTCGAACCCATTTAATTGACGCATCCACTCGCTTTCCCGCTCACATGCGGCCTCGGGAATCAAACCAATTACCTCACCCTCCGCGGGCGCGGCTTTGTGGCGAAGCGCCACGCGGGAGACCGTGTCATAGACCAGCGATAGGGGTGTTTTCTGGAAGTCGGTGATGTTCATGGAAAGCTGTGCGCGCCCGTGGGCCAGAACGCCCATGGCTTTGACGCCTTTCAGGCCGCCGGATGCCGCGCGGATTTCGCGAGCGATGGCGCGGACCATGGCCACATCGGTGGAGTCGAAATAGATGTTGTAGGCAACGAGGAACTTGCGTGCTCCGACGGCACAGGCTCCGGCCGTTGGGTGCAGGCCGGGGCCGCCCAGGTCGGGCCGCTGGGCCGCGTCCTTGCGCACCGCCTCCCGGAGCCCTTCGAACTGCCCGCGGCGCACGTCCTCAAGGTTGGCGCGGTCTGGCCGGGCCGCGGCAGCCTCATAGAAATACACCGGGACGCCGAAGCGCTGCCAGATTTCGTGGCCTGCCTGGCGGGCAAGCAGGACGCATTGCTCCAGCTTGATGCCGGAGATGGGCACAAACGGGATGACGTCTGCGGCGCCGATGCGCGGATGCACGCCTTCCTGGGTGGTGAGGTCAATCAGCTCGACGGCCTTGCCGACCCCCATGAGCGCTGACTCGAGCACCGCAGCGGGTTCGCCGGCAATGGTGACAACGGAGCGGTTGTGATCGGCGTCCATGGACCAGTCAAGCAGATGCGCGCCTTCAACGCGCATCGCAGACACAATTGCCTGGACCCGCTGAACATCCCGGCCCTCAGAGAAGTTGGGGACACATTCGACTAAAGGACCTTTCATTCCTGCTCCGAGCACGGCTACTTCCAGAAGGTGTAGCCAACCTGTATCTGTATGCTGGCATTCACGCCGGGGTTGCGGTCTCCCAGAGATGCCGAGGAGATGTGCTCTCCATTCACGCCCAGATCGATGGACCGCCCGGGACGGATGAAGTAGTGGATGCCGACGCCGCCCTGTGGCGAGAAGTTG
>JAJYBT010000430.1 GCA_021778875.1 Acidobacteriota bacterium
TGAGCACCTTGAGGGCGTTCATCTCGTGGATGTCGTGCACGCCGCAGAAGCCAAAGAGCGCCATGGCGAGAAAGCCTCCGCCGGCGCCGAAGTAGCCGACATAGACGCTGACGACGATCATACCGAGGACGAGCGCGGTGCGGTGTCGGCGGCCACCATGCAGCGCCTGGAGCCTGCGGCCGAGCGGAAAGCTGAGCACGAACATGACGGCGGCAAAGAGCAGCAGCCACGGCAGCAGCTGGCGGAAGAGCCGGTTGCCGGTGTGGAGCAGCAGCCAGCCGCCGATCTCGCCACCGGCGGCGGAGGCGATGCTGATGGGGACGAGGCTCCAGCCGTATTGGCGCAGCAGCTGGCGATAGGCGATGAGCGAGGTGAGTTGCCCCGGCCAGAGGGCGACGGTGTTGGTGGCCTGCGCGGTGACGGCCCCGACGCCGATGGCCGTGGTGCTGGCGAGAAGCGGCGGCAGCGAGACAAATGAGCCGCCGCCGGCGACAGTGTTGAGCATGCCAGCCACGAAGGAAGCGGCGGAGAGCCAAAGACTATGGAGTGAAAGGAGATCGGTGGCCATTTGGTATGCAGCAAGGCTTGCGGCGAGAGCGCGGCGACGGGTCTTCCATGCATCCGGGAGCGGGGACTGCAGATGTGAGATGGATCACTCTCGGACGGTTCGGATGCCTGATACACTCCCGATGAAAGCCAAACTGGAGTAATACCACGGAATGAAGCAATCGTATGTGATTCTTTTTCTGGCGGCTGCCGTGAGTGTGGCGGGAGCTCAGACCGCGGCGAAGAAGCCTGCGACAACCAAGCCCGCCACGGTGCATGGAGCGGCGAGCGGCGCCAAGCAGCCGGGTGGAATCCCAGCGGTGCGGGGCGTGATCAAGACCGCATTTGCACTGCGGTACGAGGACATCAAGCTCGGCACGGGAGCGCCGGCGGAGCCGAACAAGGTGTACCGGGTGCACTACACGGGCTGGCTGGCGACGACGGGGCAGAAGTTCGACTCCTCGTATGACCATCCGGTGACGGTGACGGACAAGGACGGCATGCCGGTGATGGGTCCGAACGGGCTGCCGAAGACAGGCCCGCCGCAGCCGATTAACTTTCCGCAGGGCTTTGGGCGCGTGATTCCCGGGTTTGACCAGGGCTTCCATGGGATGCGGGTCGGCGGCAAGCGGCGGCTGTTCATTCCGTGGCAGCTTGGATATGGCGAGCGCGAGCATCCGGGGATTCCGCCGCGGTCGGATCTGATCTTTGATGTGGAGCTGGTGGACGTGGTGGACATGAAGATGCCCGCGAATCATCCGGCGGTGACCTCGGGCGCGAGCAACCCGATCCACTCGGGCGCTTCGTTGCCTGCGGGACATATCCCGGTGACGCCGGTGGCTCCGTCGGGGTCGAGCAAGTAAGGCAGCAGGCGAAAGAATAGGGGGCCGGGCACGCGGAGCATTTCGCCGTTCCTCACAGGATGGCGGGAAGCTCCGGCGTGGCGGCAAGAAGTTGGCGGGTATAGGCCTCGCGGGGCTGTGCGCAGAGCTGCTCGGCCTCGCCGGTTTCCACCAGCCTGCCCCGCTCCATGACGGCGATGCGCGTGCTGAGGTAGCGCACGAGCGGCATGGAGTGCGAGATGAAGAGATAGGTGAGCGCGTGCTCGCGCTGCAGACTGCGCAGCAGATTCACGATCTGCGCGCCAACACTGACATCGAGTGCGGAGACGGGCTCGTCGAGGATGAGGAGCCGGGGGCGCAGCGCAAGGGCGCGGGCGATGTTGATGCGCTGCCGCTGACCGCCGGAGAACTCGTGCGGATGACGCGCGAGCGCGGACTCGTCGAGGCCGACAGACTTGAGGAGTTCTGCTGCGCGCGCGTGCAGCGCGGCGCGGCTACGGGGCAGGCCAGTGTCGCGGTGGTGGATGATCCAGGGCTCGGTGACGATGTCGAGGACCTTCATGCGCGGATTGAGGGCGGCAAAGGGGTCCTGAAAGACGGGCTGCATCTGGCGGCGGAGCCGGCGCATCTCCGCCTGCGAGGCGTGGGCGAGGTCGATGCCATCGACGCGCACGGAGCCGCGGGTGGGCGCAATGAGGCCCAGGATCATGCGCGCGACGGTGGTTTTGCCGGAGCCGGACTCGCCGACGAGGCCGAGGGTTTCGCCGGGTTCGATGGAGAACGAGACATCCTGCACGACGGTGCGCAGCTCAGTGCGCAGGCCCGTGCGCCGGGGATAACTCTTCCAGACTGCGTTGACTTCCACCAGCGCCATGCCCAAATGGTACACGGGCCAAAAGGCATGCGGGCGAAGAGGACGAGGATCGCGTCAGGTGGTGAGGCGGTCGGGCGAGATGGCCGTGAGCTCGCATTGCGTGATGCTGCCGCTGCCGCCTGCGTCGAGGGTGATTTCGAGCTCGGTGTTGCCGGGTTGCAGCGTGTAGCAACGGCTGGTGAGTGCCTGCGCGGAGCCGAGGAAGGCTTCGATCACGGAGGCATCCAGGAAGAGGCGGAGCGCGGGCGCGTCAGCAGCGAGCGCGGGGAGCGGCATGGAGCGGCCTCCGCTGCGGGCCGTGTGAGCGGCGTAGTCGAGATGCAGCTCCCAGGCGGGCTTGCCGGCGGCAAGGAGCCGGACGGTGGCAGCGCTGGTTTGCGGAGCGAGGCGCAGCTCGAACTCCTGGCGCAGGCTGGAGAAATGGATGGACTTCGAGCCGGGGTTGAGCGCCTGCTGAATCTGCACCTGGCGGAGCAGTCCGACTTCTGCGGCGACGGTCATGGTGAGGTTGCCGTGGACGTCGACGTCGAGCACGCGCGGCAGCGACATGGCGCCGGCCCAGCCGGCAGCGGCGTACTCGGCCTGCGTACGGGTCTCCTGAATCCAGCCCCAAAGAATGCGGCGACCGTCGGGCGCGAGGAAGCTTTTGGGAGCGTAGTAAGCGCCGTGGTCAAGCACGCCCTGCTGGCGTGGCGTGTAGCGATGCGTGTTGCGGTCGTAGTCGCCGATGGTCCAGAAGACCGCTCCCGAAGTGGAGTAGAGAAGGCAATGGTGTTTGCCGAGGGGGAAGAAGTCAGGGCACTCCCACATTTCGCCGGTGGCAACGGGGTTGGGGCCGGCGTGTCCGCTGGCCCGGCCTTCGACGAGGGGATGGAGGTACTCCCAGTGGCGCAGGTCGGGCGAGTGATAGAGCAGGACGGCGCCGCCGACTCCGCGCTGGCCTGAACCGACGGCGAGATACCAGCCATCGTTCTCCTGCCAGGGGCAGGGATCGCGAAAGCCGGAGACGTTCATGCCCGGGGGCGGCGCGGCGATGACGGGCGCGGCCTGCTTCCTCCAGTGGAGCAGGTTGTCGTCGAGCGCGGTGGCGAGGAGCTGGGTTTCGCGATAGGTGGGTTTGCCCTCGCGGATGGTGGACTGGGCGGGGGGAGCCTGCCGGATGCCGGTGTAGAGCACGGTGGGAACGCCGTGATAGACAACGGCGGAACCACTGAAGCAGCCGTCGCTGTCGGGGCCGCCGGGGGTGGGCGCAAGGGCGATGGGCTGGTGGCTCCAGTGGACCATGTCCGGGCTGACGGCATGACCCCAGTGCATGTCTCCCCAGACGGCGGCGTGAGGATTCATCTGGTAGAAGAGGTGGAATTTGCCCTTCCACCAGATGGGCCCATTGGGGTCGTTCATCCAGTTGTGCGGGGGCAGAAGGTGATACTGCGGCCGCAGTGGATCCTGCGCGATGTTGGGGCCCGCTGCGGGCGTGGTTGCCAGGCCCAGGGCCCGATGCGAGATGGCAGGCAGCACGGATGCGGCGAGGCTGGCGCGAGTGCAGGCAGAAAGGAAGGCGCGACGGCTGACTGGACGAGGCAGAGTACGCATGGGCGGCGGGCCTCCGAAGAAGAGTTATCAGCGGCAACTATACCCGATGCGATGGCTGCTGCGGGAGCAGGCGCGTGCCCGGCCGCAGGGTGGCAAGGGCCGGGCACGCGCGCTGGACGCGGCTAGAAGCGCAGAACGAGGCCAGTGGAGATGCGTCCGTTGGAGTTGACGATCTGCTGCACCGTGACGTCGCTGGACTGGAAGTTGGTGTTGTAGTAGTCGCCCGTGATGCGCCATGCGAGCGCGCGGGAGAAACCGATATCGAGGCCGCCGCCGACGGCCGTGGCAAGGGTGGTGTTGGACT
>JAJYBT010000431.1 GCA_021778875.1 Acidobacteriota bacterium
CGCGCGGCGGCAACTTCAAGCTGGCGGATCAGTCCCGCGCGCTGCACGTCGTGCGCCGCGCCCTCATGGTAGTAGTCCAGCCCAATCTCGCCGCAGGCAATCACCTCCGGCTCGGCCAGCAGGCCGTCGAGTTTTGCGATTACGGCGTCGTCCATCTCCGGCGTGTTGTGCGGGTACACTCCCGCGCTGGCGTAGAGGCGCGGCATGCCGGGCTGCCCGTTGAACTGGCGGCAGATGTCCAGCGCCTGATGCATCGCTGCCGGTCCCTCGCCGATGCCGATGGACAGCACCGCGCCCACGCCGGCATCCGCGGCGCGGCGCAGCATGGCTTCACGGTCGTCGGCGTAGCGCTCGCTGTCGAGGTGCGCGTGGGAGTCAATCAGTAAGATGCGGGCCTCCGATGGGTTGGATCGCGCGACCGCCACGGGGATTGGGCGGCGGGGGATGCAGCGATTTCAACAAAAGATTGCCTGGCTACTTCAGCCGCGCGCCAAGCGGCACATCCTCCAGGAATCCAGCCAGCACCGGCGCGCCGTCGGGCGGCAGCGAGGCGGCGAGTAGCATGCCGTTCGATTCGAGGCCGCGCATCTTGCGCGGGGCAAGGTTGGCGACGATGACGATCTTGCGGCCAATGAGCTTTTCCGGTTCGTAATATTGCGCGATTCCGGCGAGGATTTGGCGCTTTTCGTAGCCGAGGTCGACTTCCAGTCGCAGCAGCTTGTCGGCCTTGGGAATGCGCTCGGCCACAAGCACCTGCGCTACTCGCAGTTCCACCTTGGCGAAGTCGTCAATGGTTATCACCTGCGGTGAGGCCACCTGCGGTGGGGCTGACTCTTGCGCCGCTGGCGCAGCCTGAACAGGTGCGGCGGCAGCGGGCTCGGCGGCTGGTTCCGGTGCGGGTGTGGGCTTGGTCTCTTCCATCGGTTTCTTCTCTGCCTTCTTCTTCGATTCGGGCGCGTGCGGCGCGGCTGGCTGCGCCTTGGGCGTGGGCTGCTCGGGAGCTGCGACGCCACCGGCGGCTTCAATCACGGACTTGCTGTTCTGCTCTTCGATCGCAACCATGCGCTCGACGGCGTCTTTTTCCGCCCGGGGAAAGAGCGGCGCAGGCTCGTCGAATTGGGTTCCGGGCTTCAATCCGCCCCACGCAAGATGCGTAAGAAATCCCTGCCTCGCCGCGTCGGCAATCTCGCCCTGCCCTAGTTGCCGCCAGACCTTGGCAGCCGACTCCGGCAGAATGGGGTACGCCAGCGCGGTAATGATGCGAATGGCTTCCGCCGCCGTGGTTAGCACGCGCGCTTGAAGCCGATGATGCTCATCTTCGGACCGGCCTTCCGGGCGCTTCCACGGCGCATTGGCCGTAAGGTAGCCATCGGTCTCCGCCACAAGTCTCCACAGCGCCTTCAGCGCATCACTGAAATTCAGTGAGTCAAACTCCGCCCCAAATGCGGCAATTGTTTCCTCAGTGCTGGCTCGCAGCGCAGACTCCGCGTTCGTCAGGCCGCCAGCATCCGGCGCCACGCCGCCAAAATACTTGTGGACCATGTTCACCACGCGGCTCACCAGGTTGCCGTAGCCGTTGGCGAGGTCGCCGTTGTAGCGCTGCACCAGCGCATCGAAGCTGAAGTTGCCGTCCTGCCCGAAGGGAATCTCGCGCAGTAAGAAGTACCTCAATGCGTCAGAACCTAAAACCGTGTGAACGGTCTCGGCGCGCACAATGTTGCCGCGCGACTTCGACATCTTGCCCTGGTCAAAGAGCAACCAGCCGTTGGCCCGCACCGAGCGCGGCAGGGGAATCCCGGCCGCCATTAGAAACGCCGGCCAGTAGACGCAGTGGAAGCGGCTGATCTCCTTGCCGATGAGGTGCATGTTGGCAGGCCAATATTTGGCGAAGCGCGCCTTGTCGGCGGGGTCATCGGAGCCATAGCCAAGAGCGGTGATGTAGTTGGCCAGCGCGTCGAGCCACACATAGACCACGTGCTTTTCGTCGCCCGGCACCGGAATGCCCCAGGAGAAACTCGTGCGGCTCACGGACAAATCCTTCAGCCCGCCGCGCACAAACGAGACGACCTCGCGCCGCGTGGACTCCGGCCCCATGAACTCCGGATTCGCTTCGTAGAACTCCAGCAGCTTGCGCTCAAAGGCCGAGAGCTTGAAGAAGTAGTTTTCCTCGCTGACCGTTTCGGTAATGCGGCCGCAATCGGGGCAGGGCGTGCCGGGAGGGCCGTCCACATACAACTCGTCAAACACGCAATACTGGCCCGTGTAGGAGCCCTTGTAGATGTAGCCGTTGTCCCGCAGCGTGGCGAACAGATGCTGCACGCCGCGTTTGTGGCGGTCTTCGGTGGTGCGAATGAAGTCGTCGTAGGTGAGGCCGAGCCGGTCCCACAGCCCGCGAAACTCGCCCGCAATCGCAGCGGCAAACTCCTGCGGCGTGCGCCCGGCCAGCTTGGCAGAGCGCTCAATCTTCTGCCCGTGCTCGTCGGTGCCGGTCAGGAACCAGGTTTCAATGCCCAGCGCCCGCTTGCGCCGCGCAATCGCGTCGCACACGATGGTGGAATAGGCGTGCCCCAGGTGCGGCCGCGCGTTCACGTAGTAGATGGGCGTGGTGAGGTAAAAATGTTCAGTGCTGTTGGCTGTGTCGGTCATTGGCGGTGCGCGCAGCCTGCCGCCCTGCTCTGCGAAGCACGGTGCAAACCGCTGTCATGCTCTATCTTACGGCATCGTCCAAGCAGGCCTCTCGAAATGCACGCCTGCCTATCCTGTTCACCTGGCCACCGCTCCACTGTATGTGGCCTGTTAGAATCACCTTTGAAAATCAAGGCTATTTGCGCATCTTCCATCAACGCCAGCGAGGCCCTGCGACGTGGTTCTGGAAATGAAAAAGCGGCTTGAGGCGCACCTGCGCGGTGTGCTGCAAGCCAAATACGACCTGAAGCTCGACATCCTGCCCATTGAAACGCCGCCCGATCTTCAGTTCGGCGAGCTGGCCACGCCCATCGCATTCGAGCTGGCGCGCAAGCTGCGCAAGGCCCCCAAAATCATTGCGCAGGAGATCGTCGCCGCACTCGGCCATCTCGACGGCTTTTCCTCCTTCGAGGTTGCGGGCGCGGGCTACATCAATGCGCGGCTGGACCGCGCAGCCGGCGTGCGCATGGCGGCACGCGCAGAAAGCCTGGACGTTGCCACGAGTGGATTGCACTCCCTCGTCGAGCACACCAGCATTAATCCCAACAAGGCCGCGCACATCGGGCACCTGCGCAATGCGATTCTGGGCGACACGTTTGTGCGCCTGCTGCGCGCCTCCGGGCAAAAGGTCGATGTGCAGAACTACATCGACAACACCGGCGTGCAGGTGGCCGATGTCGTCGTGGGCTTTCTGCAAGTGGAGAGGTTGACCCTAGCTCAGATTCAGAATCTCATTGGCGCCTACAACTCTGGAAGGCGATCCGATGCAGAAAAGCTAGGCGCCGAGTATAGGATTTCGCCGGTTCCAAAGACTTTTGACTATCTTTGCTGGGACGTCTACGCGCGAGTCTCACAATGGTACGCTTCGGGCACCGAAGAAGAGCAGAAACAGCGCAAAGATCTCCGCTACGCAACGCTGCACGAGATCGAGCACGGCGGCAATGAAACCGCTCATGTGGCAGAGCTGATTTCGACGGCGGTGCTGCGGCGGCATCTGGAGACGATGTTGCGGCTGGGCATCGAGTACGACTTTCTGCCCCGCGAGAGCGAGATTCTGCACCTCGACTTCTGGGCGCTGGCGTTTGAGCAGTTGAAGAAGACTGGCGTTCTCTACTTCGAGAATGAAGGAAAGAACAAGGGGTGCTGGGTGATGACGCGGCCCGGCGCGGAGATTGCAGAGGGCGCGGTGGATGAGGACGCGAAGGTGATTGTCCGTTCCAACGGCACCGTGACCTACGTGGGTAAAGACATCGCGTATCACCTTTGGAAGTTCGGCCTGCTGGGAAAGGATTTCGGCTATAAGCCGTTTTTCACGTACCCCGGACATACCTGCTGGATTTCCACCATTGGAGGCGAGGCTGTCCACCCGCACTTTGGCGGGGCACAGGCGATTTACAACGTCATTGATTCGCGGCAGAGCGATCCGCAGGCCAACGTGATTCAGGCGCTGCGCGGCATGGGCCACACGGAGCA
>JAJYBT010000432.1 GCA_021778875.1 Acidobacteriota bacterium
TGCGCGCTGCCGCATAAGGATTGCTCCATAATTTTCTTTTGTAGAACGATGAACAAATCTTCCTCCCGCCTCTATCGGTACAGGTTTTCCAAGGCTATCAAGCCCGATACTCCTGCTGAAAAATGGGAATGAAATCTGGGACCACCAAATTGGAATGTAGCACAGCAGGCGGCCTTCCGTTACTGCGGTACCGCCCGTTCCTGCCCGCGCTGGTCCTTGTGAACCTTGAAATACTCAGTCTGTTCCTTCAGCATCTGCGCCGCCTGGTCGGCCAGGTCCTTTCCGCTCGCCTCGGCGTCCTTCCGCGACAGGTCAAATGCCGGGTCCGCAGGCAGCCCGTGCAGCACGTCCAGCCAACGCTGTGTCGCCTCTGTCAGCGGCTTCAGAGCCTTGCGCACATCCGCCTTGCGATCGGAGTACATGTCCAGGTTCGATCCCAGCTCATCAATCAGCGCAGCCACGTCCTGCAGCTCGTTGTCCATCTTCGTAGCCCACGCGGGCGAGTGGGCACGCGCCGTCAGCCCCTTGATCGTGCTCACGTGCTCATCCACGAATTCCGTGTACAGCTTGACTCGCTCCGTGGGGTAAATCCCGGCCTCGCGAATCTGCTCCGCCTCTGCCTGCGTCAGTGGATCGCGACGGTTCGGCTGCGCCATCCCCGCACTGGCGCACGCCAGGCAGAACATGGCCACCACGCATCCGCGCAAAACGCCCATCATCGCCACTCCCCGCAGAACTTCCCGCATCCTGATTGACTCGTGTCCTGCCGGGCAGGGAAGCGTCCCGGTTATTTCTGGAAGACCTGCATCATGGCCTTCTGGTCGGCTGCATTCACCTGGTTCAGTGCCTCTTCCGCCACCGGACGGTCCTCGTAACTCATCGAGTGCACCATCTCGGTCAGCCGGAAGGCCGTGTGCCGCAGCAGCAGCTCTGCGTTCTTCAGTCGCTTGTCGTTTTCTGACACGGCGGCATGCAGCTTGTGCGCCATCTGCTGCACCTGTTGCAGCAGCGCGCTTGCTCGCTCCACGTTGCCCGCCGCGTACTCATGCAGGCTGTACTCCGTCATCTCATGAATCAGCTCGGCGTACAGGAAACACTGTTCCTTTGCCGGGGCCTGGCTTATCCGCGCCTGTAGCGCGGCAATGCTTTGTGGATCGGGTGGTTTGCCGTCCATGGCGGCCGCGCACGCCGGGACTGCGACTGCCAGGAGCAAAACGAGGGTGGCGAACCATCTCTGCCAGCGCATGAGGGACCTCCGCTTCTGCGGAACCCGTGTGACCTTCCTGCCGGAATCTCACACAACCCCAGGCCGTGAATATAGGTCCGTTTGGGAGTTTATGCAAGGGGAAGCAACATTCTCCCACCGTCCCCACTTTCACTGCACAAACACGGCCTCAGTAGCTCCGCCTTTGCTTTTGCTCTCGCCGGCACGGTTCGCTATTTGTTCTCAAGCATCTTCAAACGTTGCCGTGCCTGCCATTCCTGATTCGGAAACTTTCCGGCCGCAGCATCCAAAAAGTGGTGGTAATACGTCGCCGCAGCCGCCTTTTGATGCAATGTATCGTAAGCCGTCGCCCAAAGAAAGTAGGTAGCGGGCACTTCGGGCAAAAATTTTGACCGCATCGTAAGAGCATGCAACGTTACGTTCGGCTGTCCCAGCCGCGATGCCGTAAAGGCCATGCCGCTCCACGCATCCCCATTGGCCCCGTCCAGCTCCGTCGCCTTCGTAAACACCGTCAGCGCCTCGGCAAACGTCGCCTGTGCCACCAGGTTCTGCCCATGCGCCACCAGCAGCGCCGGATCCTCCGGCGTCGCCGCCAGCAGCGCCTGGTACAGCTTGTCCGATCCTGCAAAGTCCCCGGCCTGCGACAGAACCTCCGCCAGCATGTGCGTAATCGCCACATTCTTCGGATGTTCCGTGTGCAGCTTCTCCAGCAGGGGCAGCGCCTCCGCCTTGTCCTGCGCCGCCAGCACCGTCGCCAGTTGCGCCGTCAATGCCGGGTCATCGGGAGACTGTTCCAGCGCCGTGCGCAGCAGCGTCTCCGCCTCCGGATACTTCTTCTGCGCAATCAGCAGGTGAGCCAGCCCCGCGTTCGCCGGTCCCGATTTCGGATCCTTCGCCAGCAGCCGCCGGTACGCCGACTCCGCCGCGTCATACTGCCCCTGGCTCTCCGCCAGGCTTGCCGCCATCAGCGTGTCGTCTGCGGTCTCCGGCGTCAGCTTCAGCGCCTCCAGCAGCTCGTTTGAGGTCGCCTGCGCATCCCCCGGCCGTCCCGGGCCTGGCTCATCAATGCGCGCCAGGGCCCGCCACGCCCGCGCCTTCAGCGCCGCGCCCGCATCCCCCGGATCCAGCGTCGTCGCGGTCTCCAGTTCCTTGTGGGCCTCGTCCAGCTTGCCCTGCCGCGCCAGCAGCAATCCCAGCGAGAGCCTCGCCTCAAACGACTTTGGGTTCGCGTCCACCGCTCTCTGGTACAGTCCCGCCGCGTCCTCCAGCCGGTTCTGTGCGTCGGCCACGTAGCCTGCGTCAAACAGTGCCCGGGCATCCTGCGGATGCGCCGCCAGCCACGTATCCAGCTTTGTCTCGGCCGTCTTCCAGTCAGACTTCCCAATGGCCGCCTCGGCCGCTTCCACCTCGCTCGAGGGCGCCTGCCCCTGGGCATTCCCGCCCGCCGGCGCAGGCGGAACCGCCCTGGGGCCGTCCCCGGCTTGGGTGGAACTCTGTGCCGCCGCCATCAGCGGCGCAAAAAGCAGGAGAAAAAAGACGATACGACGCACGCAATACCTCTCCTTCAGTGTACCGCCCCCGCACTCGCACCCGCAGGTCGCCCGCCCCCATTGCCGCACCGCTCCGTGCGCGCGTTCGTCGCATTGTTTTTCAGCCCGCGGACATCTCTCCCAGTTACCCGGGCATCCAACCCGAACGGGAGGAGCGTAGCCATGGAAACTCTCCTGAAGCTGAATCTTGTAAGCCCAGCAAAAGCAGAGGAAACGGCGACACTTCCCGAAACCGAGAAGGAAGAGTCAAAGCCTCTCGTGGTCGGCAAACGGCTGAACCAGTTGGCCAACAAGGCGGCACATAAAGCGGCAAAGGACTTCGCAACCACGCGGAGCAACCTCTTTTCCAAGTAGCGGAACCGCTTCGTGCTCCAGTGGCGCGATGTGCATGTTGGCTTTAGACCAGGGCCTTTGGCTCTGGAGAATGCGATGAGGGCAAGAGCAGCTTAATGCGGCAGTTCCAGGTTTCCTGCCCATCCCTTTGCCCGGTTCTGCTCCCGTCGCAACCGAACCCGCAACCGCTTTCCATGCGGCAAAAGGGTACGTGCGTGTTGCTTGCGCGCCCGTCGCGTCCCACCCCACCGTCGCCCTATAATAAAAAATGGCCTGTTATGCGCTGAGCCTCTCTGGGGTGTCACCGCAGGGCCTGACAAATTCTCACTGGTGCCTTCCCTTTGAACGACGCCATTCTCATTCGCGGTGCGCGGACACACAATCTGAAGAACATCTCCTGCGAGATCCCTCACGGCAGGCTGACCGTCGTCAGCGGCGTCTCCGGCTCGGGCAAAAGCTCGCTCGCCTTCGACACCATTTACGCCGAGGGCCAGCGCCGCTACGTCGAGTCGCTCTCCGCCTACGCCCGCCAGTTCCTCGAGCGCATTGAGAAGCCCGATGTCGACGAGATCGAGGGCCTCGCCCCCGCCATCGCCATCAAGCAGAAGAACACCACCCGCAACCCGCGCTCCACCGTCGCCACCGCCACTGAGATCTACGACTACATGCGCCTCCTCTACGCCCGCTGCGGAGAGGTGCACTGTGTCCACTGCGACGGCCTCGTCAAGCGCGACTCCATCGACGAAGTCGCCGCCGCCATCCTCGCCCTCGGCGAGGGAACCCGCCTCAACGCGCTCTTCCTCGTCCGCCATGAAACACCGGCTGCCGAGCCGACAAAGCCCCTTCGCCGCAGCGCCAAGGCTCCCAAGGCCGCGCCCCGTCCAGACAACGAGCCGCTGACTGAGGCCATGAAGGCCCGCCTCGTTGACCTCCGCGCTTCCGGCTTCAACCGCCTCTACCAGCGCGGCCGCATCTTCGAGTTCTCCACGCCCGAGTCGCTCCTCGACCTCGACTTCACCCTCCCCGTCTTCGTCCTCCTCGACCGCATC
>JAJYBT010000433.1:0-330 GCA_021778875.1 Acidobacteriota bacterium
GCATCGGCCCATTTCGGCGGACTCTCGTGATAGGGTGGGGAATCGTCGCAGCCTTGATGTTGGCGATTTTGATAGCACCGGCATCTCTGACGCGTCTCTCTCCGCCTATTGCGGTCGCCTTCCTGCTTTGCTCCGTCGTCGTGGCCGCTGAAAGCGTGATTCATTGGTTCATATCGATCTATCGATCTGGGATGGCTCGTCCCGCAGAGGATGCTGAGCAAACAGCCCGCCAGCGCAAGGATCGGTAGAGCTGAGATCGCAATTAGCTTTAAATACTTGAAGAAAGGCAATCATGTCAGAAACAAGAACGCACAAAGTCACACTTATCCC
>JAJYBT010000433.1:340-4144 GCA_021778875.1 Acidobacteriota bacterium
AAGACCTGCTCGACAGCCACCGATCCAGCAAAGCAAGAAAATAAGCAAAAAAGGAAATGCAATGGCAGAGACGAAGACGCACAAGGTAACGCTGATTCCCGGCGACGGCATCGGCCCGGAAGTCACCCAAGCCGTGGTTCGCATTCTTGAGGCCACCGGCGTCCACTTCGAGTGGGAGCGCTTCGCCGCCGGCGCTGAAGCCTATGAGATCTACGGCGAATACATCCCCGCCGATCTCTACAGCTCCATCGAGCGCAACAAGGTCGCGCTCAAGGGCCCCGTCACCACGCCCGTCGGCGGCGGCTTCAAGAGCATCAACGTCACCCTCCGCAAAAAATTCGACCTCTTCGCCAACTTCCGCCCCATCAAGAACCTGCCCGGCCTTGAGACCAAGTGGCCCGGCGTGGACCTGATCATCGTGCGCGAAAACACCGAGGGCGAATACGTGGGTCTGGAGCACGAAGTGGTCCCCGGCGTAGTGGAAAGCCTCAAGGTCATCACCGACAAGGGTTCTACCCGCATCGCAAAGTTCGCCTTTGAGTACGCGCGCAAGCACGGCCGCAAGAAGGTGCACTCCATCCACAAAGCCAACATCATGAAGCTCTCCGACGGCCTCTTCCTCCGCTGCGCGCGCCGCGTGGCCGAGCAGTTCCCCGACGTCCTATACGGCGAGCACATCATTGACAACACCTGCATGCAGCTCGTCATGAATCCGTACCAGTACGACACCCTGCTGCTGGAGAATCTCTACGGTGACATCGTCAGCGACCTGTGCGCCGGGCTTGTCGGCGGCCTGGGCCTCGTGCCAGGAGCTAACCTCGGCCACGAGTGCGCCATCTTCGAGGCGGTGCACGGCTCCGCGCCGGATATCGCCGGGCAGGATCTCGCCAATCCCACCGCGCTGCTTCAGTCCGCCGTCCTCATGCTGCACCACCTCGACGAAGAGGCCGCGGCCAACCGGGTGCAGAAGGCCATCGAGCAGGTCTACTCCGAGCGCAAGGCCCTTACCCGCGACGTGGGCGGCACCGCCGGCACCAGCCAGTTTGCAGACGCCGTGCTCGCGGCCATGGGCTAGGCACGCCCGGCTCCCTGCACCGGCAACGCCCGCGCAGGATCTTCAGTTGGATGAGGTGGGCGACGGCTGCGTCGCCCATCGCGTCTCAGGAGTCCCGCCGCTCGGGCTTCCACTGGTCCGGGTTGTAGCGCTCAATCCGGTCCTCGCGATCCTCCCGCTCTTCCTGTTCGCGGCGCTTCTCGCGCTCTTCCCGTTCTTCGCGTCCGTCGCTCACATCGCTCTCCTGTAACCAGTTTACGAGACCTCGCCTGCCCGCCTGCGCGCTTTCCCCATCGCGCGGCCATGGCTCGCCTGCCGGCTTCTTCGCCGCCCCCGTCGTCTCTGCACGCGGGATTTTCCTCATTCCGCAGCCATCCCTCCTGTACACTGGAGTGTTCACGACCATGCAAAACAAATACTCCATTGGCATCCTCGGCGCGACCGGAATGGTCGGCCAGCGCTACATCCAGCTTCTCGAAAACCACCCGTGGTTTGAGATCACTTGGCTTGCGGCCAGCGACCGCTCCAGCGGCAAACTCTACGGCGAAGCCGCCAAATGGCGTCTGGACACCCCGATGCCCGAGCGCATTGCCAACATGACCGTCTCGCCCGCGGACCCCGCCGGCGCGCCCAGGATCATCTTCGCCTCCATCGACGCGGCCTTTGCGCGCGAGATGGAGCCAAAGTTTGCCGCTGCCGGCCACGCCGTCATCTCCAACTCCAGCGCCTTCCGCATGGCGCCCAACGTGCCTCTTGTTCTTCCCGAGGTCAACGCCGAGCACCTGCACCTGATCGAGGAGCAGCCCTGGCGCAAGCAGTCCGGCGGCTTCATCGTCACCAACTCGAACTGCACCGTCATGGGCCCGGTGCTGGCCCTCAAGCCCATTGCGGATCGCTTCGGCATCGAGCAGATCTTCGCCACCTCCATGCAGGCGGTCTCCGGCGCGGGCTACCCCGGCGTCCCCTCCATGGACATTCTCGATAACGTCGTTCCCTACATCGCCAGCGAAGAAGAAAAGATGGAAGAGGAGCTGCTCAAGCTGCTCGGCAAGCTCGAGGGCCACGCGGTCAAGCCGCTTGCCGCCCGCATGAGCGCCAGTTGCAATCGCGTTCCTGTGGTTGACGGCCACACCGTCAGCGTCAGCGTCAAGCTTTCCAGGCAGGCCACGCGCGAGGAGATCCTCGCCGCATGGAATGAGTTCCGCCCGCTCGCCGGCCAGAACCTGCCCAGCGCCCCCGACCAGCCTGTGGAGTTCGCGCCACAGCAGGATCGCCCCCAGCCGCGCCTGGACCGCAACCGCGGCAACGGCATGGCCGCAACCGTCGGCCGCCTGCGTCCCTGCAACGTACTCGACTGGAAGTTCACCGTGCTCTCGCATAACACCATTCGCGGAGCCGCCGGCGCCACCATCCTGAATGCGGAACTGCTGGCAAGTCTGGGCAAGTTGGAACCCGTGGCAGAGGCAGCCGCGCGCGCCTAGTGCGCTGGCGCGGCACCGCCTCCCACATCGAACGATGGGAATCTCAGCATGAGCCTGGTTGTGATGAAGTTCGGCGGCACGTCGGTGGAAGATCCGGCGGCCATCTCGCGCACGGCATCCATTGTGGCCGGACGTGTGGCCATGGGCAAGCAGCCCGTGGTCGTCGTCAGTGCGCTCGCCAAGGTGACAGATCAACTGCTCCGCGCGGCCTCCTGCGCCGCTCACGGAGACCGGACCGGCGCTCTCGCCATCAGTTCGCGGCTGCGCTCGCGCCACCGCGACACCGCCGCCGCGCTCGTCAAGGATCCCCACAACTCCGCCGCGCTCATCAACCTCATTGACCAGAAGTTCGATTCGCTCGATGAGATCCTGCGCGGCCTCGCGGCCATCCTCGAGCTCACGCCCCGCATTTCTGACCTCATCGTCAGCTACGGCGAGCGCATCTCCAGCCGCATCGTGACCGCTGCCTTCTGCGAGCGCGGCATCAACGCCGCCCACGTGGACGCCCGCGAGGTCATCATCACCGACTCGCAGTTCCAGAAGGCGGTTCCGCTCGACGGCCCCATTGAGAAGCGCGCCGCCGCCACGCTGCGCCCGCTGGTGGACGAGGGCAAGGTGCCCGTCATGGGCGGTTTCATCGCCTCTAACGAAGAAGGCATCACCACTACCCTCGGACGCGGCGGCTCTGACTTTACCGGCGCCCTGGTCGGCGGAGCGCTCAGCGCCGAGGCCATCGAGATCTGGACCGACGTAGACGGCATCATGACCACCGACCCGCGCATCTGTCCCGATGCGCTGCGCGTCAAGGTCATCAGCTTTGAGGAGGCCGCTGAGCTGGCCTACTTCGGCGCCAAGGTCCTGCACCCGGCCACCATTCTTCCCGCCGTCAAAAAGAACATCCCCGTCCTCGTGCTCAACAGCAAGAACCCCACCAACGAGGGCACGCGCATCATCTCGCTTGCGCCGCACTGCAGCAGCCCCTTCAAGTCCATCGCCGTCAAAAAGAAGCTCAGCATCATCGACGTGGTGGCCAGCCGCATGCTCATGACCCACGGCTACCTCAAAGAGATCTTCACCATCTTCGACAAGCACAAGTGCCCCGTCGATATGGTCTCCACCAGCGAAGTCTCCGTTTCCCTCACCGTGGACTCCAACGACAAGCTGCCCTCCATCGCCGCCGATCTCAGCCACCTTGCCGACGTCAAGTATGAGGGCAAAAAAGCCCTCGTATGCCTCGTCGGCGAAGACATCCGCGGACAGAACGGCATC
>JAJYBT010000434.1 GCA_021778875.1 Acidobacteriota bacterium
AGCGTCAGAAAAAGTACAACGTGATAGGGCGGATCGAACTTGGCGTGATTCTTAAGGTTCTGTGGTGTCTTTGCCATGGGATGCAATTATCTCATGCAGGCCATCGGATGCAACGGTCTCGGTTGGCGTATCCGTTTCGCCCAGCTGCGCGGCCGTGCCCGTGGTCTGTTCGCTTGTCACAGTGCCATGCATCTCCGTTTGATCGGGGGCAGCCAGCGGGGCAAGGTTTCCGTTTGCCAGAATCTCAGGGTGCTTGGGAATGAGGTGGAAGCGCCCACGAACGAGATAGTCCACAAAGATTCCGCCTGCAAGGTACGGATTCAGCGCAGTCAGCGGAATGGCATAGCCGGTTGTCATCAGTGACTCGGCAATGCTCTTGTTGGATCGGCTCATGCGGCGATAGCCGGGAATCTGCGGAATCTCGAAGATCTGCAAATCGGTTTCAGGATGCTTGCGCGAGTACCGCACCAGCTTGTAGGCAATCTGCTTCGGAGTGGTCGTGCCCGCATCGGGAAAGATGCTGCGATGAAACGTATGCGGAAAGTAAAAGTTCAGCGTGGTGCGCGCAAAGTCAGCGCAGTTGTTAAAGATCAGCTGAAAGTGTGAGACGTTCTCCGCCGCATTCATCCGGGCAATCAGCGCGTCATCCTGCTGTTCCGTGGTGGCAAAGCGAAACGCGTAGATGCGGCGCTGGTAGGCCACGCCCACCAGTTCGGTCCAGCCGCCGTGCACCAGGTTGCCCGGCTGCAGATTCTCGCCCAGGCTCAGCAGATGCGTCTCGTGATAATGGTTGCGCAGGCGCTCCACCGTCTTGCGATCCACGCGCGCGGGAATCTGCGCGGCGTTTTCCACCGAGTAGAGGTAGGGAATCAGCGGAATCGCAACCCAGTCGTAGCCGGAGATGCCCTGGTACCGCGAGATGACCGCGCCCAACTCTCCCGGCTGGCAACGGCGCAGCTTGATCGGAGTCTCAGCGCAGACGCGCTCAAAATAAACGGCGGTATGTCCCGTGGGATTCAGCGCGCCGAAGAAGCCATAGGGCTCCTCCATCAGCAGCGCCGCCTGCGCACGGCAAAGCGGGCAAAAGGCTGCCAGAAATAGAATCGCCATCAGAGCGAATGCAGTTGAGCGTGGGATGCGCATCGAAGGCACAAGTTCCTTTGGTCGAAAAATCACAAAACAGGCAAACTTTCCCTTATTCAGTATGCCGTATATCTCGCTGGGAACAAGGCTCTTTGCGGACGCGGGTGCCTTGATTGCAACAATTTCAAGGAAATTTCATGGCAGGTCATCGTCGCGAAGCACCACAGCAGGTGCGGTTTGCCATGCTTTCTCCTTAGACACTTTTGTCACGCAAAGGTTGTGCACGGTGAGCCCCCGCGTGGAAGATCTTGCTCAAGCAACCATCGTGTGACGCCGTCGAGGGTCATCTGATACCGTTATCTTTCGAAATTTCCGCCCGGCTGCCCGAGCGCAAATCTTCCTCAATCCCTGCTGGTGAGGTTGCCTGTGAAACTCCGTTCTCTCGTCCTGTTCGCCATCCTTCCCGCTGCCGCGCTTTCGGCGCAGGTAACGCTGCCCAGGGTTCTGTCCGACCACGTGGTTCTCCAGCGCGATCGTCCGGTGCATATCTGGGGCATGGCCGCGCCGTCAGAATCCGTGACCGTCCGCTTCCGCGGGGAAACGCGCTCCACGCAGGCCGGGCCGCTGGGGCGGTGGAGCGTCTACCTCAAGCCCGGCGCCGCAGGAGGCCCCTTCGATCTGACAGTGAAGGGAACACCCGCAGCCGGCAGCTCCAGCGCGGAGCAGACCATCACGCTCCACGACGTGCTGGTGGGCGACGTCTGGCTGGCCTCTGGTCAGTCCAACATGGAGTTCGAGATGTACAAGGCCGCCACCGCAGACGAAGACCTTCCGCACGCAGCCAATGCCAACATCCGGCTGCTGGTGGTCAAGAAAAACGCCGCGGACTTCGCGCAGGATGACGTGGATACAGACGGCTGGGCGCAGTCCAGCCCGGAGTCGGCCCACAACTTTTCCGCCGTGGCGTGGTACTTTGCACGGGAGATCGCGAAGCGCGAGCACGTCCCCGTGGGCGTCATTGACTCAACATGGGGCGGCACCGTGGCAGAGGCCTGGACGCGGCTCACAGCGCTCGGCGCCGATGCATCGCTTGCGCCGCTGTTCGTTTCACGCGGCAAAATGACTGACCGCGAAGCCGACTCGCTGCTCGAGGACAAGGCCGAGCAGCGGCAGCGCGAAGAAGCCAGGGCGCAGGGCCGGCCCGAACCGCAGTTCCCGTGGCATCCGGCACTGCAAAGCTGGGGGCCGGGGCTGCTCTGGAACGGCATGATCGCGCCGCTTACGCCTTTCGCCATCCGTGGCGTCATCTGGTACCAGGGCGAGAGCAACAGCGCATTGGAGCGCGCCCCGCTCTACAACCACATCTTCCGCGCGCTCATTGAGGACTGGCGCCGCCAGTGGGCCATCGGAGATTTCCCCTTCCTGTTTGTGCAGATCTCCAACTTCAAGTCCACGCCCGCCGAGGACTGGGCCATGCTGCGCGAGCAGCAACGCAGAACGCTGGAGATGAGCAACACCGCCATGGCCGTGACCATCGACATAGGCAACCCAGACAATGTGCACCCCACGGACAAGCTCGACGTCGGCCATCGTCTCGCGCTGGCGGCACGCGCGCTCAGCTACGGCGAGCAGGTGGTGTACTCCGGGCCGAGCTTTCGCCAGGCCACGCCGCAGGGTGACGCCATTCGAGCGTGGTTCGACGCGGCGCAGGGGCTGATGGCCAAAGGCGGCACGGTCACGGGCTTTGAAGTGGCTGGCGCCGACGGCAAATTTGTGCCGGCGACAGCCACAATCGAAGGAACAACTGTGGTCGCCAGGAGTCCTGAGGTCGCGCAGCCTCGCTTCATCCGCTACGGGTGGGCCAACAGTCCTCAGTGCAACCTGTTCAACGCGGAAGGACTGCCAGCATCGCCGTTCACCTCCGTGCGCTGAAGACTGGGATACAAGGCTGAATCCCAGTCGGCGCTCGCCGCGCCCGTGTGCCTGTTTACCGAATCACTTCGAAGCGCTCGCGCGGGTAGTTGCAGATGGGGCAGTAGTCCGACTCAGGAATGTCGATGGTATAGCCGCAGACAGTGCAGACGTAAAAGATGCGCGAGTCATGGATCCAGGAGCGGCCCTTATTCGGATCGGCCAGAGCGATTGCTCTTTCCAGAAGCTGGGCATGGGATCTTTCCGATTCCAGAGCCCAGGTCAGGGTGCGCACCACGCGGGTGTCCAGGTGGGTGTCCACGCGGTCAATGTACGCGGGATAGATGGAGCTGATGTCCAGTTGCTCCCCGCTGAGCGCGACCTTGAGGTTGTCGAGCGTCTCGTGGACCTGCGCCGCTTTGGGCTGGACGCTGGTATCTCCGCCCATGTGGCGAATGACGCGCGAGTGATTGTTGGAGTGGATCTGCTCCGAGCGTGCGATGGCACGGAAAAGGGAGGCGATACCCTTGAGCTCATCCGTATCGGCCTGGGTGGCGAATGCCTTGTACTTTGCCTGCGCGGTAATCTCCCCCCGCAGGGCCGCCTCCAGGGTTTGCACGACGACATCATCTCCAGAGGAGAACATGGAATAAGTACTCCCCCCTTCTTTTATCACTCGCACCGCAGATTACGTCTTATGAAGCTACCGAATCGGTGATTCAAATCACCATATCCTAATTCGCCGCCTTTTGGACGATTGGCCGGCGAAAGAGTACCGGAAAAAACTTGCCTCTATCCGCCGGAGTTGCCTGCACCTGGCTGGCGAAGGTAGCGTACTACCTCTACGGTGGAGGTGGCGACAACGCCCTCCATAACCATGGTGTCGAGCAGCGGAAGCAGCCGGTCAATCTGTTCCTCCGTATCGATGATGCTGACCTGAATTGGCGCATCCTTTGAGAAGGACCAGTGGCCCGAGCGTCGAATGCGGCTGCCGGAGCCGTAGCCCTCAATGCCGCGAAAGACGATGACCTCTGCAATGTTCAGTTCTTTGCAGCGCTCCACGATTGCCTGATGAAGCGGCTTGCCCTGCCAGCGGTCCTCTTCGCCAAAGTGGATGCGAACCATGCGAGCGATGAAC
>JAJYBT010000435.1 GCA_021778875.1 Acidobacteriota bacterium
TTATCGGCGCGTGCCTGCTGTGGGTGGGCTGGTTCGGCTTTAATGCGGGCAGCGCGCTGGGTTCCGGCTCGCTGGCCACCAGCGCGTTTGTAAACACGCACTTTGCCGCGGCATCAGCGGCGCTGGGCTGGACGATTATTGAGTGGATCCACAACGGCAAGCCCACGGCGCTGGGCGCCATCTCCGGCGCGGTGGCAGGCCTGGTGGCGATTACGCCGGCCTCGGGTTACGTGCAGCCGTTTGCCGCGCTGGCCATTGGCCTGATCGGCGGCGCCTTCTGCTCGCTGATGGTCTTCAAGGTGAAGACGTGGTTCGGTTATGACGACTCGCTGGACGCCTTTGGCGTGCACGGCGCGGGCGGAACGCTGGGCGCCATCCTCACCGGCCTGTTTGCCACCAGCGCCATCAACGCCGCTTTCGGCAAGGGCGTGGCCACCGGCGTGGTCGACGGCCACTGGGGCCAGCTGCTGAACCAGGCGGCGGGCGTGGCGATTGCCTGGGTGCTGTCGATTGTCGGCACGCTTATCCTGCTGTTTGTGGTGGATCGCGTGATGGGACTGCGCCTCTCGCCGGAAGATGAAGCGGCCGGCATGGATCTGTCGCAGCATGGTGAAGAAGGGTACGACCTGGTTTCGTAACCGGGTATCACGAATTCCTCAGGCCGGGCGAGGCGCAAAGCCATCCGGCCTGATACGCTGACAAGCGAGGCACTTGCGTATGCTCAAAATTGAAGCGATTCTCCAGCCCTCCAAGCTGGATGCTGTGAAGGATGCGCTGCTGGAAGCAGGCATTGAAGGCATGACGATTCTTGAGGCCCGCGGCCACGGCCGCCAGAAGGGCCACACGGAGTTCTATCGCGGCCGCGAGTACACGGTCGACCTTCTCCCCAAGGTCAAGATTGAGATGGTGGTGACAGACGATCTGAAGGAGAAGGCCATCCAGGCCATCATCAGTTCCGCACGCACAGGCCGCATCGGCGACGGCAAGATCTTCGTCAGCCGCATTGACGAGGCCATCCGCATCCGCAATGACGAGCGCGGCGAAACAGCGCTGTAAGCTGCTCGCGCGCACATTCTGTACCACATCGTGAGGCCGGCAGGATTCCGGCCTCGCTTTGCATCCGGGAGTATGCTGAAAGCAAGAGCACGCCACGCAACTCTCAATGACATGCAAGAGTACGGTTCACCCCGGAGCCGGATCCTTCCGGTACGCCAGCGGTTCAACGTTTAGTATTCTGTAAACACACTCAATTGCAACGGCAAACCACACATTGCTCATGACTCCAGTCGCATTCGCGGTTGACGATCTACGGGAGCAGTATCTGCGGGAGATGGCGCTTGTGCGCCAGACCTGCGAGCGCACCGGGGATGGCACGGCAGCCATTCGCCGCAGATCGGCCGTGGTGGATCGGATCCTGATTGAGATGTGGCGGCGGGCCTTCCAGGGCATGCCCGCGCAGAACATTGCGCTGCTGGCGCTGGGCGGCTACGGACGCAAAGACCTCTTCCCCTACTCCGACATCGACGTGCTGTTTGTCTTTGCCGATGACAAGACCGAGGCGCAGTGCCGGGAGGCGGTTCGCACCATCGTCCAGGCCATGTGGGACATTGGCCTGCGCGCCAGTCCCGCCTCGCGCACGGTGAAGGAAGCCGGACGCTTTGACCCCGACAATCTTGAGTTCACACTGGCCACGCTGGACCGGCGCTTTCTCGCCGGCAGCTTTCCCCTGTATCAGCATCTGCACCAGAACGTGTTTCCGGGCCTGGTGCTGAGCGAGTGGAACACGATTACGCAAAAGCTGGGCGAGATTGCCCGCGCCCGCCACGAGAAGTACGGCAACACCATTTTCCACCTGGAACCGAATCTGAAAGATTGCCCCGGCGGCCTGCGCGACTATCACCTCGCCGTGTGGTTTGCGCTGCTCTTCCACTTGAAGGAGACCAAGGAGTGGCCGCGGCAGCGCGGCGGAGTCTTCCAGAGCGCGCGCGGAGACGCCGAAGCCGCATTTGATTTTCTGGCCGCGGCACGCTGCTTTCTGCACTTCCGCCACGGGCGCGACAACAACACGCTCGACTGGCAGTCGCAGGATGAAGCCGCTGCCAACTCCATTGGGCTGGAGACGCGCGGAACAGCCGACCCCGCCTACTGGATGCGCACCTACTATCGCCATGCGCGCGTTATCTATCGCCGCGCGGCGCTGCTGATGGAGCATCTGCCCGCGCCGGTCAGCTTCTACCGCCAGTTCCGTCGGCGCCGCACGCCGATTGCGGGCACCGATTTTGTGCTGGACCAGGGCCGCATCGACATCTTGCCCGGAGCGCAGTTCAGTGATACGGCCGCCATTCTGCGCATCTTTTCGCTGATGGCCACGCACGGCTACGCGCTGTCGCAGGCCGCGGAAGACCGCATTACCGATGCCCTGCCCGCGCTGGCCATTCACATCCCGGAAGGGCCTTATCTGTGGAACGCCTTGCGCGAGGTGCTGCTGGGACCGCACGCCGCACATGCCCTGCGCACCATGCACGCGCTGGGCGTGCTGGAGATGCTGCTGCCGGAGTTCCACGGTATTGACGCGCTGGTGATTCGCGACAGCTATCACCGCTACACCGTGGATGAGCACACATTCCTGACCATCGACAACGTGCACGGCCTGCGCCAGCCCACGCAGGACTATGAGCACCGGCTGGCGCAACTGCTGCCGGAGATTGACCGCCTTGATCTCTTCCTCTTGTCGCTGCTGCTGCATGACACGGGCAAGGGCCGCCGCACCGGCGAGCACACCGGCCAGAGCGTGGAGCTGGCCGACAGTTTTCTGGCCCGGCTGGACTTCGACGCCGAGGAACGCGAGACCGTCATCAAGCTGATCCGCTCGCATCTTGAGATGTCGAATGCGCTCAGGCGCGACATCTTTGACCCGGAGAATGTGCGCGCCTTTGCCGACAAGATCGGCAGCCCCATGCTGCTGAAGATGCTCACGCTGATGACTTACGCGGACATCAAGGCTGTGAATCCTGAGGCGCTGACGCCGTGGAAGGCTGAGAATCTGTGGCAGCTCTACATGGCCACGGCCAACTTCATGGACCGCAGCGTGGACGCGGTGCGCTATCACTCCGCGATTGATCCCACGCTGCTCAACCGTATTCGTTCCATGGTCCCGGTGGGGCAGTACGATGCGTTGAAGCAGTTCCTGGAGGGGCTGCCGCAACGCTATCTGCAAACGCGTCTTCCGGAGCACATCCGCAACCACTTTCTGCTGGCGAACAATCTTGAGAACGATCCGGTACAGCTGGATCTCCGCCCCTATCGCCAGCTGTTTGACCTGACGGTGATTGCGCGCGACCGCAGTTGCCTGTTTGCCGATGTGGCAGGCGTGCTGGCCGCCTGGGGCATGAACATTGTGAAGGCCGGCGCCTTCTCCAACGATGCCGGCGTGGTGGTGGACAGCTTCCAGTTCAGCGACGTCTTCCGCACCATCGAGCTGAATCCCGGCGAGAAGGACCGCTTCCTGTCCAATCTGCATGATGTGCTGGCGCAGCGCGTTCCCGTGGAGCAGATGCTGGAAGCGCGCAGTCACCTGAACAACGCCAGCAACATGAAGGTGGAGGTGGCGACGCGTCTGCAGTTTGACGCCGAGTCCAGCACTCACTCCACGCTGCTGCAGGTGGTGGCGCAGGATGTTCCCGGCCTGCTGCGCACCATTGCGCTGGTGCTCAACAACCACCACTGCAACATTGAGGTTGCGCTGATTGACACCGAAGGCGAGATGGCCATCGACGTCTTTTACCTGACCCACCAGGGCGCCAAGCTTTCGCGGGAGATGCAACAGACGCTGGCCGCCGACCTGGGCGCCGCCATTGAGACCATGCGCGCGCCGGCCAACGCCTGAGCGCTCGCGGGCTATTAGAATAAGGGATACTCCAACCCCCTGAGGACTCCCATGGCCGCATTGATTGACGCCATCGACGTAAAGCGCAAGATGTACTTCGAGTTTGAAAACACACCTTTCTACTGCATGGACGTAGAGGTTTCCACGCCGACCGCGCGCGGCGGCCAGACTCTGGTGCGCCTGAAGATGCGCAACCTGCTTACTCGCGCCGTCTTCGACAAGACCTTCAAGG
>JAJYBT010000436.1 GCA_021778875.1 Acidobacteriota bacterium
TGGAAGAGCTTGTGGGGAAGGGAACTGTGCAGGCCGTCGGCTAGTCTTGCGTTACGAAATGCACAACTGCGCAGCCCACGTGCGTACGGCCTCGATGCTGAGAGCCTTGCCGCCTGGAGTGCTTGCCGCCAACTGCACCGCGAAGTTGCCAATTGTTGAGCTTTCAGCCTGGCCTGCTTCGACAGGCAGGCCGGTGCGCTGCGCGGTCAGCTGTGTCAGCAGCTTGTTGCGGCTGCCTCCGCCCAGCACGTGGACACGGTCGAGTTTGCTCTCCAGCATCTGCTCCAGATGCGCGAGCGCGGAGGCGTAGCGACTGGCCAGGCTCTCAAAGATGACGCGCGCAAACACCGGCTCGTTGCCTGCCACATCGGGAATCGTATCGAAACCGCGCAGGCTCAACTCGCGGTTGATGCGCTCTGGCATCTCGCTGTCGAGCAGGAGAGGCTCAGCATCCACATCAATCACCCCGGGAGTCTTGCAGGCAGCCGCTCTTTGGACGAGTTCTTCGATGGTCCAGTGGCGTCCCTGCGCAGCCCAGGCATCCATGCACTGCTTCATCAGCCACATGCCATTTACGTTGGTGTGGAAGCAGAATCCGCCTGCAGCCGCGCCCTGATTTGTGTACCGCGCCGCCAGCGCTTCAATGCGCGTGATGGGCTTCTGCACCAGCGTGCCCACCAGCGACCATGTGCCAGAGCAGATGTAGGCAGTCGATTTCATGCTTACCGGAATGCCGGCGATGGCCGATGCCGTGTCGTGGCAGGCTGGCGCAATCAGTTTCGTGGCGCGAAAAGCATCCAGCGCAGCCAGGGGTCCCTGCATGCGGCCCACCACGGTCCCCGCGGGCACGATGGGCGGAGCGGCTTCAATGGCCAGCCCAAGGCGTTCGAAGAGCGCATGAGACCAGTCTCCGGTTTCAATGTCAACGAGTCCCGTGTGCGTGGCGTTGGTGTATTCTGCCACGCGCCGCCCTCCCAGCCAATAGAGCACGTACTCCGGCAAACAGGCCCATGGCGCATGCGCGTCAATCCCGCATGCGGGGTCGGCCAGCAATTGATAAAGAGTGTTGATGCGCAGCGGCTGTGCGCCGGTAATGCAGAAAAGCTCTTCCGGCGGCGCGATTCTATCCGCTGCATCCTTGCTGGCGATGGTGCGTTCATCGCGATAGCAGAACGGCTCGTCAAGCGGCTTTCCATCCGCGCCAAGGCGAACATAGTCCACCGCCCAGCCATCCACGGCAATCGAGGCAATGCCCTCGGGCGCGTGTTGCGCCGCCTTGCGCAGACCTTCTTCAAGGCCGCTGAGGATTGTCACCAACGGCCAACGAAGTGAGTTGCCCCGATGCACTGGGCCGTTTGGAAAGCGATGAACCAGTTCAATCGACGGAACGCCACTGCGCCAGCGGAGCAGGGAAACGCGACAGCTTTCCGCTCCCAGGTCGATGGCGACGCGCGCCGTGCTTTCCGCAGGCCAATCTTCTTGCGAGCTCACCGCAGAAACGCCTCCGTGAGACCGCCATCCACCGGAATCAGGTGGCCTGAGGTGCAGCGCGCCTTCGGGCTGGCCAGAAAGAGAATGGCTTCGGCGCAATCCGATGGGTCAATCGGCTGATGCGTCAGGGTGCGCTTGGCATAGAAGCCGGCGAGCAGTCCGCGCAGTTCCTCGTCGCTCAGCGACTCTTCAAACGGAATGTTGTACTTCGTCAGCGACGCGCGGACCCGGTCGCGCGGGAACATCGTCGAGCCCTTCACTACGGTCGCCGGGCTGATGCCGTTCACACGCACGCGCGGCGACAGAGCCACGGCCAGTTCGCGCACCAGGTGCGAAAGCGCCGCCTTGCTCACGTCGTATGCTTCGCTGCCGCGCTTGGCGACAACAGCGTTGGCCGAACTCGTCAGCACTATCGAGCCGTCGAGACCCTGTTCGTTGAACAGCTTGCCTGACTCATCGGCCAGCAGGTAATTTGCGGTCACGTTCACATCGAGCGTGGTGGCCCACATCGCATCGCTGATCACGCCATCGGGGGAAGAAGGGAACAGAGCGGCCGTGTTAATGAGAATATCCACTCCGCCAAACGCGGCGACCGTGGCCGTGAGCGCCTTGCCAATGGCCTCGCGGTTGCGGATGTCCACGGGCGTCATGCCCACGAATTCCTTCGATGTAACACTCTTCAGTTCATCGGCTACGCGGGCCGCTGCTGCTTCATCGCGGTCGGCCACCATCACGTGCGCGCCTCGCGCCGCGGCCAGCAGGGCCACTTCGCGGCCAATGCCGCTGCCGCCTCCCACCACGAGAGCGATGCGGCGGCTCAGTTCCTTCTCCGCGGGCTGGCGACGAAGCTTCGCCTCTTCCAGCGCCCAGTATTCAATGCGAAACGCCTCAAGCGCAGGCAGCGCAACGTAGTTGGTAAAGATCTTGAAACTGGCTGGGTCAACGCCCTCTCCGCATTGCGGAACCGTGCCCTTCACCTCGCCCTCGCCCAGCAGGCTTGCGCCTTCCATCACGTGAATGGCGTTCGTATAAAACTCGCCGGTGATGCGCGCTTCAGTTTTGTTCTTGCCAAAGCTGAACATGCCGAGCCCCTGAATCAGCACAACCGTCGGGCTGGCGTCGCGCAGCGCGGGCGACTCCGGTGTGGCGAAGGAGTGGTAGTAGGCGCGGTACTGTTCGCGGTATTCGTTGAGCGATTGATCAATCTGCTTCTTCAGTTCGTCCATGTTCGCGCCCGCTGCCCAGGGCACAAACAGCGGCCGAATTTTGGTGCGGATAAAGTGATCCGGACAGCTGGTTCCCAGGAACGCAAGCTCTTTGGCGTGCTTCGAGTTCACAAACTGCAGCACGTCCGAGGCGTCAGTGAAGCTCGCAATCCAGCGGTTTTGCGCGCTCACCTTGCCGCGGAGAAAGGGCGCAACCTGCACGGCCAGATCCTTGCGATCCGCGCGCGCAGGAACTATCTCGCCTCCAAAGCGCACCGGTCCCCTGGCAATGCCGTGCCGCTCAATGAACTGGCCAATCTGGTCAATCACCGTGAGCGTGCTCACGTAACACTCGCGCTGCGTCTGCCCCCAGGTAAAGAGCCCGTGTCCGCCCAGCACGATGCCATCACAGTCTGGATTTTCGGCGACGGCCCGCTTCATCATCATCGCGAGTTCAAAGCCGGGGCGCTGCCACGGGACCCATATGAGTTTGTGGCCAAACTCGCGGTTGAACTCCTCCATCTTGGCTTTGCCGTTGGCTGAGGCTGCCAGCGCAATACCCCAGTCCGGGTGCAGGTGATCGACGTGCGGGAAGGGAAGAAAGCCATGCAGCGGCGTGTCAATGGATGCGGCCACGGGATTGTTGCGGAAGGTGCACAGCGAATACATCGCCACCATGTCGTCTTCCGCGTCCACGCCGCTGTAGCTGCGTTCAAGAGCCAGCAATTTCTGCTGGAAGAGTGTGGCGAAGCCGGCTCGCTTCATGCTGCCCAGGTCGCCTCCGGAGCCCTTCACCCAGAGCACCTCGACAGGTTCGCCCGTCAGCGGATCGGTTTCCGTGATCTTTGAGCTGGTGTTGCCGCCAGCAAAGTTCGTGATGCGCAGGTCCGAACCCAGCAGGTTGGAGCGATAGCGCAACAGTTCCGGTTCGTCGAGCGTCGCGGCAATGCTGGGGTCCCAGCGGTCTTCAAGGAACTTGAGGGAGGGCGAAGCGAGTGTTGCCTGAGTCATAGAAACCACCGTGCGGGGAGATTCAAGGGTCAACAGAACGATACCACATCATAATCAATAGAAAAAGTATTCCGTATTTGAATCATTGAACGGCCGGTCTCGCAACTATTTAATCCCCCATGCGCTCGGCAATCCGGCTGGCGCGGCAGAAGGAAACTACTCCTCCTTTGCCTGGTCCGCGCTGCCGTCGAGGTTATCCGGCGTCACCACGCGGTGGCGCACATAGTTGTACGGGGGCACTGTGTAGCCGCGCAGCAGGGCAATTCCAAGCTGGATGAGCCGGGGTCCGTAGCTTTCCGCCTCGTGCGAGATGGAGCCGACAATTGCGCTCTTGCCTGTTCGCATTTCCTCGAGCACCTCAGGAATGCAATCCTGGCCGGCGATGGCAAATTCCTCTTCCTGGCC
>JAJYBT010000437.1 GCA_021778875.1 Acidobacteriota bacterium
GCTGCTTGTGGTCTTCTTTGCCGGGCTTGGGGCGACGGTGTGGATTTATCAGCGAGTACCGACGGGCTTTATTCCGCAGGAGGACCAAGGGTTCCTGATGGTGATTGTTCAGGCGCCGCCGGGCTCGTCGCTGGCGTATACCTCTGCGCTGGCTCAACGCGCGGAGGCCATTCTTGCCAGCAACAACGACATCGCGGGCGCTTTCTCCATCGCGGGGTTCAGCTTTGCGGGCAATGCATCGAATGCGGGCATGATGTTTATCAGCACCAAGCCCGCGGATCAGCGGCGCGGCAAGGGGCACTCTGCGGCGGATATTGTGGCGGACCTTTCGCCCAAACTGCAAAGCCTGATGTTTGCACCCAATGGCGGGATGGTGGCCATCATTCAGCCTCCGGCGGTGAGCGGGGTGGGCAGCTTTGGAGGCTTCCAGTTCATGCTGCAGGACTCCGGCGCCAACACCCTGACCGATCTTGATCGCGTGGCCCACCAGATTGTGAGCGCCGGGCGGGCGCGCAAGGATATTACCGGGCTGCTGACCACCTTCTCTGCAAATGATCCGCAGGTGCTGGTCACGATCGACCGTCAGAAAGCGAAGGCGATGAATATCCCGCTTTCGCAGATCACCAGCACGCTTGGCGTCTTCATGGGGTCGCAATATGTGAACGACTTCGACTTCAACAATCGTACGTACCGCGTCTACGTGCAGGCGGATGCGCCATTCCGGATGAAGGACAGTGATCTGCACAACTATTACGTTCGTTCCGACTCAGGCCAGATGGTTCCCCTGGACAATCTGGTCACCGTGGTGGAAAGCGCCGGCGCGCCAGTGATTTCGCATTACGACCTCTTCCGCGCTGTCGAGATTGATGGCTCACCCGCGCCGGGCTACAGTTCAGGGCAGGGCATCACGGGCATGGAAGACCTGGCCAAGAAGGTGATGATGCCAGGCATGCGGTATGAGTGGACCGGTCTGACGTTGGACGAAATTGAATCCAGCGGCAAAGCGCTCACTATTTTCGGACTCGGCATTCTGGTTGTGTATCTCACGCTGTCGGCGCAATACGAGAGCTTTGCGCTGCCGTTCATTATTCTGCTTGCGGTCCCGATGGCGGTGCTGGGCGCGCTGGGCCTGGTGTCGTTGCGGGGCCTGTCCAACGACGTCTACTGCCAGATTGGTCTTGTGATGCTGATTGGCCTCTCGGCCAAGAACTCGATTCTGATTGTCGAGTTCGCGGAGCAACTGCGCCGCAAAGGGCGCTCGATTGCGGAAGCGGCGATTGAGGCGGCTGAGCTGCGTCTGCGTCCCATTTTGATGACGTCGTTCGCTTTCATCCTTGGCGTGCTGCCGCTGGTTTTTGCCACAGGCGCGGGTGCCCTGGGAAGGCGCTCGGTGGGAACGACCATCGTGGGCGGCATGCTGCTGTCCACGGTGCTCAACCTGATTTTTATTCCTGTGCTCTACGTGCTGCTAAGCAGGCTGCTGAAGCGCGGCGACGATGTGGCGGCAAAGCCGGCGCATTGATCACGGCGGTCGCTCACTACCTGTCGCGGTGAGCGATCACGTAATCCCGGATGCGGTAGTAGACCTGGCTGGTTACCACGCCGCGCTGCACCAGATCCAGGCGGGTGCGGTAGGGCCTGAAGCGGACAATGCGGCCAGCCCAGCTTTGCGTCATGCCGGGCACTTTCATCAGCTCATCGAAGGAGGCATGGTTGATATCGACGCGTGCCTCAGGAGCAGGCGTGCGCGGCGTGGCCGCCACCTGCGGCAGACAAAGCGGGACCGCGCAGAGGAATGTGGCCGCAAGCACCGCCGATAGCCGACTTATCCGCACCTCTCCATTGTCTGCCTTGCCGTGCGCGAACCGCAAGCGCGCGTCATGCCTGGGCAATGGGAAGTAACGACATGCTCAATTTATGAGCCCCGCGGGCAGGAATTTCTGTAAGAATGCATCTATGGCAATGTCCCCGATTGCTCCGAATCCCGAAGCCGCGCGAGCGGGCGTTTTTGGCAAAACACGGTTTGTTTTTCTCCTGGCGCTGCTTGCGCTGCTGGCCGCGTGCCTGGTGTTTTCCTGGTCCACGCGCGACGCGATGTCGAATCTTACCTTTCTGAACTGGCAAGGCAACTCGCAGAACCATTCGGGCGGCAGCAAGAACCTGGTCGATCTGCGTCCCTGGCAAACCGCGCAGGCGCTGGCGCCGCTTGCTGTTTCCGCGGAGGAGACTGAGTATGCGCGCGAAGCGGAACGCCTGGCCGATCACGCTGTTGATCAGGCGTTTGCCTCGGCGCTGCGCCTGGCAAATCTGGCGGATCAGGATCGCGTTCTGACAGGGCAGGCGCTGGTTATTTCAAAGAGGATTACGGAACTTCAGCAACTCATCAAGCAGGATCAGGCGCTGGTGGACAGCTTGACGGCGAAGTCAAACTCCATGACCGCACCGGTGAAGCCTGGCGCGCCTGTTCCCGCAAGCACCGACGACCTTGAGGTTGCCAAGGCCCAGCTCGGCCTCGACACCGACCAACTGTCTGATGCGCAGCGGGAGCTTGCGCGCGTGTCGGGCGACGAGAGTGTGCGGATTCAGGAAGAATTGTCGGCGCATGAAGCGTCGATGAAGCAATACGACGCCGAGTCACGCAGTTACGCCCCGATTGCGGTTCTCTCCGTAAAGCGATATGGGACGCTTGCAGGGCGGGTGAAGGCGTGGTTCAGCCAGCGCGACCGTTACAAGCTTTTGCAGCAGGCGCTTGATCAAACCCAGAAGGACATCACTGTTCTGACGGCTGAATACAATGCGCTGGAAGCCAAGGCGAATGCGAGCGAGGCCGCTACGGCTGCCGATGGCGGAGACAATGCAATCAAGCTTACGAGCATAGGCGACCGGCGCGCCTTGCGGCAGATTCTGAGCATCTACGACGACCGCGTGCAGACCCAGCAGCAACTTGTCACGGTTTATGGCAAGTGGTCGGCGCAGGTGCTTGTGCAGCACCGCATCGTGCTTCATCTGATTCTGCAATCGCTGGTGGTGATTCTCATTATTGCCATCTGCATGGTTTCGCTGGATGCGTTTGTGCGCCGGCTGATGGCGCATACATTGCGGGACCGGCGACAGATGCATACGCTGCGCAGCATCGTTGAATTGAGCATCCAGGTGCTTGGCGCTTTGCTCATTCTGCTGGTCATCTTCGGCTCTCCGCGGGAAACGCCAACCATTCTGGGGCTTGCAACTGCCGCCCTGACCATCGCGTTGCAGGACTTTATCCTCGCATTTCTAGGCTGGTTTGTGCTGATGGGCAAGAACGGCATTCACGTGGGCGACTGGGTTGAAATTAACGGCGTGGGCGGCGAGGTGACGGATGTCGGCTTGATTTACACGACGCTGCTGGAGACAGGGACCCTGGCCGACAAGGGATATCCAACAGGACGCCGCATTACATTCATCAACGGCTTTGCGATTCGCGGCAAGTACTTCAACTTCTCCACGACGGGGCAGTGGATGTGGGACGAGGTCACCGTCACCATACCCGCATCCGACGACGCAACGGCCACAGTGGAGCGCATTCACAAGGCTGTGCTCGCGGACATGGAGGAGAATACCCGCCTTGCGGAGAAGGAGTGGAAGCACGGCACGCGGCGCGATAGCCTGAGCCGGTTCAGCGCGGAGCCTGTGGTGAGCCTGCGACCTTCCGCCTCCGGCATCGACGTGGAGGTGCGCTATGTTACGCGTGCGTCCGAGCGATTTGACGTGCGCAACCGCCTGAACCAGCACATCATTGACCTGCTCCATGAACCAAACAAAACCTCGCCGGCCGCATAAGTTGACACAGCCGGAGCTTGCCCTTAGACTTAAGTCAAATGCAGAGCCACCGCCATCACGGTCACCATCATCATCATGGAACCTCCATGCCGGCGGACTGTCATGGCCTGAAGTAAGCGGCCATCAAGATCAGGGACCACAGGAGCCCGCCGGCAATCAAGCCGGCGGGCTTTTTCGTTTGTCCGCACACATTCCAAACCAGGACCAGGAAAGAGCCAGAGAAAAATGAGCGACACAACAGCAACGATTGACCTTGAAAAGATGGATGGCCTTGTGCCCGGCATCGTGCA